>JAEOTH010000213.1 GCA_016839915.1 Promethearchaeota archaeon | reverse complement strand
TCATCGGAGACATTTTAGTATTAATTTGCGCATTCTTCTTTGCCATTTATATCGTTTTTAATGATAAATACGTTCGACTTGTTGATGTATACCTATATTCCATTATTCAAGTTCTCATAATCTCAGCCTCCAGTTTTATTTGCTCTTTTATCCTCGGAGAAAATTATGATTTACTCTCATATCAACTTCCTTTTTGGCTTATTATGACTTATATGGGAATTGCAGTTATGACGCTCACTATCTTATTTCAAAATTGGAGTCAGCAATATCAAGATCCAACGCAGACGGCTATTATTTTTACTCTTGAACCTGTATTTGCAGCTTTATTTGGATTCCTTATTGGAAATGAGATTTTGTCTATATTTAGCTGGGTCGGGTGTGGATTAATTTTTATTGCGATCATCATTACAGTAGTGAGAAGCAATAATACTAAAGAACAGCAATAGACTTCTTTCTTTGTAAGACCATTTTACATAAATTAAATAAGAAATTAATTATTTAAAAATCTAAGAGATCAATTTGAAAGAAAGTGTTTTTATGAGTAAAAGTGATAAAAATGAGCTAAGTTTTTTTGGAATAAAGATCAACAATAATGCTTTAACGATTCTTTTCTTTTTTTCGTTAACAGCAATTATAGGTCGTATCGGTGAATTATATTTGATGAGCAGTTTTATCCACCTATTCGATGGTTTTACATTTGCAGAGTTACTAGAGGTGTTTGATGTTGTATTATTTAATTGGGTTAGATTTCTTATTCCACTAATGATGACAATAATATATTTATACGTTATATTAAATTTTTTATTAGTACAAAAGTCATATAGAGAAACTGAAGATTTCAAGATAAGGTGGTTTGGTTTTGGATTAACTAAAACGTCTGTCCCTATACTTTTTATTTTATCCATACTAAATCTCATAATAACCGTTTCTACCATGTATTATAGTATTGCTACTCTCGTATCTTATCTTCAAAGTGGATATTCATATCCAGAGTATATTATAAATTCCTACATAATATCAATTGTTAGTTCAATAGTTTTAACCATAATATACATTTACACCCTGATAATATGTTTACAGAACAGAAGAAGTAATAGATAAACAATCTTTTTATTATAAATTAATTCACGTATAATAGCCTTTTGCAATAGAAAAATCCTAATTTTTTATTGAATCTTCATGTACGTGCTATTCTCCACAAAGTTTTTACTTAAACACATATTTATATAATTGAATAGCTATTAGGATCTAAAAAAGGGTTGTTTTATCGGTATTTAATTATTTTATTAGATAAATATTGTTAATAACTTCTTGCTAGAATAATCAGATTTCTGTGATATGATACATGTCCGCACATAAATTAAAACCAAAAGATCTTACTATTTGTAATAAGTGCGGGAATGTTATGGTCAACAGAAGGATTCGAGTGAACAACTCTAACGAAGTAGTGTTCCAAAAAGTTTTGCAATGCATCGTTTGTCGATATTGGATCGCTCGAGATTAAATTTTTTCGACTCTTTATAAAAAATTGTAATGTTTATTCATAAGTCTAATTTTTCAATTTACAAATTTAAATTTTCCATAACACTAAGTTAAAGAAAAGGGAAGGGAAAAGAAATCTGAACTAAATTTTAAAATCAGGGAGAGAATTAAACTCAACGAGTTTAATAGAGGGCGAATTTTGGCAACGACCCGAGTTGGGCACTCTAAATTTGATTGTATCCAATGTTTATTCAGATTCTCTTATAGATTCCCTTCACTTAAATTTAGATAGATCTTTTTAATATAAAAACGATCGTATTATAAATTAAAATCGTTCTGATATCAAGAACAAGTTATCAGTTTAAATTTGGGTAAAAAAACTAAATTTTTGTACAAAATCTTTAAAAATAAATTGGAATATAACATTTAAGAATAATACTTGTTTTAATTCAAAAGTTCTGTAATCTTTATTTTTAGTCCGTCTTCTGCTGCGACAATATTCTTTATATTCGTAGTTTCTTGAAGTTTTTTTACTTGGCTAGGGACATAGTTCTTTGTTGACCGTAGGCTATCCATATATGAACCAAAATGGGTTATAATAAGACTCTTAAGAGGAGGGTCAATCTTGTTCAGAAAGGGTATAACTTCATCAGTACATAAATGTCTTCTACATGTGATTGAATTTGGTCGTAAAAGATTAAGTACTAAAATATTACAATCAGAAAATTCTTCAGAAAAACCATCATAAACCATTGTATCGCTCGAAAAAGCTATAGAGTAGTCTTTAAGCTTAAATTTAATTCCGAAACCTTCATTTTTAGGAGAATGGATTGTCTTAGTCCCAGTAATCTCTGCACCTTTGTAACTGAATTTATTTCCTGCTCTAAATTTCACAACTCTTTCAAGCATGTTAAGATGATAGTCAGAAATATAATTTAGAACTTCTTCAGCTGTAATTAAAGTGCCTTTCTTATAATAATTATAATTTTTATCATGCAAAATTTCTCTCGAACTTTCAATTATAGCACATAAATCACTATAATGATCTACATGAGCATGAGTGATTATAAAAAGTTCTGTTTTCACCGGATCTTCTTGATATTGGTTAATCCTTACAATAGCTCCAGGTCCAGGATCGATATGTGACTGAATACCATTAAATTTATAGATAATTCCTCCAGTAGCTCTATATTGAGTCCTTATATGATGTCTTCCTCCGCCAGATCCAAGGATAACTAGCTCATCAGTCATATTAACCAGTCTCATTATAGAACAAAATTAATATTTGCTTGCGGTAACTAATTTCTGTATCAGTATTTCAAAGGGTTTTTCAATGTTATAGCCACTTTTAGAGGATGTTTTTATATAATCAATCAAATTAAAAGTATTCTTTAGGTGAAGAGCACTTTCATCGTCTACCGCAACTATATCTTCCAGATCTAGTTTTGTCCCTACAAGCAGAATCGGTAAATTTATATCATGTAATCGAGCAATATTCACCCATTCTAAAATATCTTTAATAAGAGGCATTCGAGTTAAATCAATTAAAAGAAGCGCTGCTCTTGCTCCCATTACAAAATTTTCAAGAAGATATCTGAAGCGTTCTTGACCTCCTAAGTCCCATAACTGGATTAGGCATCGAGCATTATCAAATATAAGCTCTTTTGTAAAGAAATCAACGCCCACAGTCATTATTGTTGATTCATCAAACTTACCATCTACATATCTTCTTAAAAGTGATGTCTTTCCAACTGAGGCATTTCCAGCTATTAAAATCTTAAAAATATAATTTTTCATATTTGAATGGGTAAGTACTATAATATGTGATAAATGTAAAACCACTTATTTATTTTAATAAGTTAAAATTTGCCTTGATTTAGAATTTAATTAGGATGGAATTCTCTCATCAAAATTTCATCAATTTTAGTAATAATAGGTTTTAACTTCTCATTTAACATTTTTTGAATTCTAATTTTAGTAATTTTGCCTTTATTGTTTTCGATAAAAGTGTTTAAATTCTTAGTTGCTAAAGCTTGACCTATTCTGCCCAGTTCTGCCAATTTCCGATGATTAGGATTATTCATGTTATATTTTTGAAGTGGTAAATCAAATGGAAGCTTAAAAATATGCCTCGAACTCTTCATTATTTTTACTTGCTTTGTTATAAGATAGGAATTTAGAATAGCTGACAAATAAAATGCCTCTTCTAATTTATTTGTAGTATAATATGACAAATCACCTGTAATTAAATAATCTCCTTGTATTACAGCAGACTGCAAAATAGAACCAGAATTATTATAAACAACCTTAATCTCTGATAATTGCCTCTGATTTATCAATTTAGACCATCGGTTTAAATTATCCATCAAAGTCTTATGTTTAGTTGTTTCTTTTTTGTTTTTCTTGTACAACTTATTGATTTTATCATAAAATAATTTACCATATTCATCTAATACATCATAATCAAACTTTAAATCATGCTTTGAAAGTGGTAAAAAAACTTGGTAGTGATTAAAGACACAGAATTTTACCAATTCCGTGCTTTTGACCACGTTGAAGATGTATTTTTTCTCGACGACCTCATTATTAAATTCATTTTTATTCCATGGTGATTTAGCTCTTTTAAATATCCTTTTATCTGGATTAATCTGAACTAGAGATCCAATTACATTATCCAATCTTACAAATATCAAATTTCGCGGATTTAAATCTGCTCCTTTATGAAAAAGGGATTTATAATAACTCTCTTTTATTGGTAAAAGATTTTTCATAATTTCCCTTGAGATTAATTTTTTTGTAAATAATTTTCCTGCTTTTTGTTCGATTGAATAGGGTAATAATACATCGACTTTTTCTAATACTAATTCAATATTTTTAAAATAATCTATATTTTCTAGGGTATTCCTTAGGTTATAATGATAAGCCTTGATTTCTTTATTATAATTTAACAAGATCTTACTAGATTTTTGCCCAAATAAACAGATAAAATCAATATTGAATACATTTTCAATTTGCTTGTCAAAAGTCCAAATTTTAATCTTAGAAAATCCATTAAAATTACGGAATCGTGAAGTGTGAGAGCCTGTTATAACTCCCTTTGTTATCACAAAGAAAATTTTTGCCCCTTCTTTCAGAAAAGCGTCCTTTGACCTAATAAAAAATAGTGTTGAAATTTCTAAATTCAGGAGGTTCTTTGGTAAAGGTTTTATTTTTAATTGATCTGCTAAAATTTTAACCTTATTTTGATAATCAACAGAGTCTATATCACGATAAGTATACCAAGGGGGATTTCCTATTATTAAATCAAAACTTTCTTTAAAGATACTTTTTGATTGAAATAATGAATCAAATACATACAAATTGGGATTTACTTCAGAGATAATATCTTTCAACAAATACATTAAATTAATTTTCGATACATAAATCGAGATTGGATTTATATCAAAACCATATATTTTATTTATTGCCGTTATTTTATTCTCTTTTGTTTCATTCTGAGAAAGAATATGTTTTACTATTTCTGTCAAAAAGTTTCCGGAACCACAACATGGATCTAGCACAGTTTCACCAAATAAATAAGAATCATTAATCATCATCTTTACTAAAAACGGAGGTGTGTAATATTCTCCAGATTTATGTCTAATAACAGGTGATAGTAATTTTTGAATGAGATAATCAAAAAGATACTCTTTTGGAATTTCTAAATTAATAATAGAATTGGTTATATTTAAAATAAGAGAATTGAACGATTCCATTTCTTCATTTTCTAGAATCAAAAATAGTGGATTATAATATTCAATTTCAAATAGATCAAAGTGTTTATAATTTACTTTTGTATCTTTCTCAATTTTTTTTAAAGTTCTTAAGAAATTTTTATAGTCTGAAATTGAATAGTTGCTTTCAAGAATAAATTTAGAGATAAAAATATATCCAATTAAATAGATTAAAGCAAAGATGATATATAATTGCAAATTAGCATGTTTCTTCCCATAAATTTTTGTAAAATCTTTAGACCATTCTTTAAAATCATTTTCATGGTGTATATCATGATTTTTTAAAACTCTTTCAAAATTTTTTATATTTTCAACGATATAACTTAAGTCTAAATCATTTTTATTATTTGGATTTATTAGTATAACCAAAAATTCAAACTCCTTTTTCTTAATTCCCTAATAT
>JAEOTH010000212.1 GCA_016839915.1 Promethearchaeota archaeon | reverse complement strand
CAGCAAAACAGCTCAAGAAAATCTGATAAAATTCACTCCCTCCAAGATCCTTTACTTTATTGGATACCCATGCTTCAATCCATGGGTCTATTCCCAGTTCTTCTCCAGTCTCCGCAAACGCAGAGCAAATTACCTTAAAAGTATTCAATGCAGCGTCACCAACTATCATACCCATACGCTGTACCACTGATGTTGCGGTCATCTCTAATATCGAGCCAGCCTTAGCACTAAGGAGTAACTCAATGGATGTTTTATTATTATCTGTTCTGTAGCAACTAAATTTATTGTGAGCAAAAGAACAACATAATTTATTCTAAATTGAATTATGAAGAAATCACTTATTCTTTAGCCTAGATTGAGAAGCTTTGCGTTATTAATAAATACTGTTAACCTTTTAGCTTCACTTAAATTCTTTTTTCTTTTTAATTTTGTAATGTATTTTTATGTCCACTAATAATTGAAGTTAATCATTTTTTTTTAAGAATGATGGTATGCTTTAGATGAAAAGCATATATTGCAATCCTTTATCCTTAGTCAAAATGCGAAATCTTTATGTCTTTTTCATAGAGATTCTCTGGAAGTTGAAATCATCGGCAAAGACCCGTTATGTCTCTTTGGTAATAACGTTTAAATTTGAGGAAAAATATATAATTGCAGATTTAGTAGAAAATCAATTTTAATGTTACTAACATAAAGAATAAGCCCAAAATGATTGATATATCTGAAAAAGATACAATTCCCAGGATAGCAAGTGCGTCTGGGAAAATAAAACTTAAAAAAGAAACAATAGCAAGGATTAAGGCCAAGAAAATAGAAAAAGGAGATGCTCTTACCATAGCAAAAGTCTCTGCTATTAATGCTGTTAAAAAAGTGCCGGAGTTAATTCCCTTTTGTCATCCAATTCCAATAACTAATGTGGATATTGATTTTGAAATTGAAGAAGAAACCATAAAAGTGATTTGCAGAGTCAAGAGTATAGCAAAAACTGGAGTTGAGATGGAAGCTCTAACTGGAGTTAATATAGCTCTTCTGAATTTATGGGATGTAGTGAAAAGGTATGAAAAAGATGATAAAGGGCAATATCCAACAACACAAATATATGATATTCAAGTTGTGAAGAAAATAAAAGTGATTACTAACCATGAAAGATAAATGTAATCGGGAAATTAAACACATTAGATTTTCCATAACTTCCAAGTGTAATTATAATTGTATCTATTGTGACCAAGAGGGTTTTATCCCAAATACTTCAGAATTAACTGTTGATGAGATAACAAAATTATGTAAAATCTTAGCAGAAATTTTAAATGTTACTAGAATCAAATTAACGGGTGGAGAACCCTTATGTCGAGAAGAAATCATTCAAATCATAAGAAATATAGCTAATTTACACTTGTATAAAGATATTTCTTTAACTACTAATGGTTTTCAATTATACGAGAAAGCAGAAGAATTATTTACAGCCGGTTTAAATAGGATAAATGTATCTCTATCATCACTTAAACCAGAAGTATACAACAAAGTATATGGTTCAGACTCTTTAGATACTGTATTAAAAGGATTGCAGAAGGCAAAAGAAGTCGGATTTAATCCTATAAAATTAAATTTTGTTATTATGAAGGGAATTAACGATGATGAGTTAGAAACTATGTATGAATTTTGTAGAAAAAATGGATTTATTCTACAATTAATTGAGTTACATGAGGTTTCAGAGGCAGTAGGAGTGAATGGCGATTTTTATAGAACTCATTATTATGATATTAAACCCATAGTAGAAGAACTTGAATCAAGAGCTGAAAAGATAATAATAAGAGGTTCTATGCAAAATCGAAAAGTATTTGTATTGCCTAATTCCACAATCATCGAAACAATTACCCCCAGCCATGAATTTTGTATGGGGTGTACAAAACTACGTGTTGGATGTGATGGAAACCTTTTTGGGTGTTTATATCGATCTGATCTTGGAAGAAACATTAAAGAAGCTCTACGGGATCACCATTCACTATCAAAATATGAACAAATAGTTAAACAAGTTGTAGATTCCAGAGAGCCTTATTATAAATAGCGAAAAAAGATTTAAATGAAAAAATGATTGTAGAAGTCCTTTATTTTGCTGAATTTAAGGATATAACAGGTAAAGAAAAAGAGAAATTTGAATTACGTGAAAATAATTTATTAGCATTACTAAATTTATTGTTTGAAAAATATAATTTAAAAAATTTAATTTGGAATGATAAAAATCAAAAGATACATAATTTGATTTCAGTCATAATAAATAATCAAGCTATTTTTGAGAAAGATCCTTCATTAATTGGTTTAGATGATGAAGATACAATTGCTTTCTTATTACCTGTATCAGGAGGTTAAGCCTATATGAAATCTAATGAAGTAATACAAGTTAAATCTGGAATATATGAAAAGGGAGATATTGATTTAGTAAGGATAATCAAATCTATAAAAGCGAATCCTAATATAAAAAAAGCTGGTTCAATTCACACATTCACAGGAATTGTAAGAGATATTTCTATGAAAGGTAAACTAGTAATCAGTATGAAAATTGATGCTTATGATGAGTTAGCAAATAAAAGCATTATTAAAATATGTGAAAAATTAAAACAAGAAAATGGAGTTATAGACATTAGACTTGTTCACTTAAAAGGAAATTTTGATCTTTCCGAAGATCTTGTTTATGTTGTTGTCGCATCAGCACATAGGAACGAAGGTTTTGATGTGATTAGTAAGGCTGTTGATATGTACAAAAAAGAAATAGCTGTGTGGAAAAGGGAAGATTTTAGTGATGGAACATCTGAATGGATTCATTAATTAAATTTAAATATATATTATAATGAAGTTTTTAAAAACTATAAGTGTAGAAGAATTCAAGAATATTCTTGAATCAGTTCCGAGATTAAAATTTGAAGATGAAAAAGTTAATTTAGGAGAAAGTTTCAATAGAATACTTTCTCGGGATGTCAACAGTAAGATTAATGTTCCGCACTTTCGAAAATCAAGAATGGATGGATATGCTGTTATTGCAGAAGATACATTTGGAGCGGAAGAAGATAATATTATTGAACTTGAACCAATTGAAACAATCCAAGCTGGAGATATTCCTAAAAAAAAATTAACCAAAGCTCAGTGTTCTTATGTAGCGACAGGAGCAGCAGTTCCTGAAAATTCCAATGGAGTCGTAATGGTTGAATTCACAGATCAAAAAAATTCTAAGATTTCGATATCTAAAGCAGTGACTCCTGGAACTCACATCATCGAAGTAGGGCATGACGTGAAGAAAGGAGATCTTATCGTAAAAAAAAACACGATTATTGATTTAGCTACTATAGGGATTTTAGCTTCATGTGGAATTAAAGAATTAACAGTTTATAGGAGGCCAATAGTAAGCCTTATAAGCACGGGGAATGAATTAGTAAATCATGATATAAAACAGTTGGAAATTGGTAAAATCTATGATATAAACTCAGTTGTATTGAAAAAAGCTATTGAAAATACAGGTGTCCAAGTGGATTTCTTAGGTGTTGTAAAAGATGACTATGCTGATTTGAAAAATATTATTGATAAGGCTTTAAATGAGAGTGATATCGTAATTCTTTCAGGAGGGACGTCGAAAGGTGAAGGTGATCTAGGTCCAAGAGTCTTAGAAGATTTTTCTGATATTGAGATTTATGTGCATGGAGTAAAAATTAAACCAGGAAAACCAATAATATTTGTAAAACTGAAGAAAAAATTAATATTCATTTTACCCGGTTATCCTACCTCTGCTTTAAGTTGTTTTTATGTCTTTATTGATAATTTTTTGAGAAAAATGTCCGGTTTTCCTTTAAGAGAAAAATTTTCAAAAAAACTGGAAATCGGCGAAAGAATTTATAGTACTGTTGGTCGACATGAGTTTAAAGCAGTGAAAATTAAAGAGGAAAATGGAGGAAAAAAGATTTTTCCCATTAAGACTGGTTCAGAAGCAATTAGTACAATGTTCTATGCTGATGGTTATATAGAAATTGATGAGTTAGAATCAATTATAGCAAAAGGGGATAAGAGAAGGGTTTATTTCTTCTAATACAAAAAATATAAACAAAATTAAACGATTAAAATGTTAAAAAAGACAAAAGTTCATGAACAACATAAAAAGAATTCTCCTGAAATAATAAAATTAGCTTTAATAGTAGTTAGTACAAGTCGTTTCAATGAGAAAGAATCTGGAAAAAGAAATACCGATAAAACAATTCCAAAGGTAAAACGAGTCTTAAAAGATAGCAAATCAATTTCTTTAACTTTTTCTGAAATTATACCTGACTCAGAAGAACACATTAATAATATCTTAATTCAAGTAATGAAAGATAGTTCTATTGATTCAATCATATTTAGTGGTGGTACAGGATTATCAGAGAAAGATATTACCTATGAAACATTAGAACCTCGGTTAGAAAAAAAATTTAATGGTTTTGGAGAACTCTTTAGATCGCTTTCTTACAATGAAATTGGTACTTCAGCTATGTTATCAAGAGCTACAGCTGGCATTTTAAAAAGCAAAGAAAAGAATAAAGTTATCTTCTTACTTCCAGGGTCTCCGAATGCGGTGATGTTAGCTTTACAACATATAATAATTCCCGAGTTGGGGCATATCTTATATATAATCAATAAAGAAGAGTGATCGTAGTGGAAAAGCTCAGAATAATAGGATTTTCTAAGTTGACTCCTCTTGAGGATGCTTTAGATAAATTATATTCAATTATACAAGTAATTTCAGCTGAAGAAATTGAGATTAAGGATGCATTAAATCGTATTTTAGCAGATGATATTATTAGCGAAAAAGATATCCCTCATTTTGATCGATCGGCTATGGATGGGTATGCAATTAAAGCAAAAGATTCATTTGGTGCATCTCCGAAAAATCCAAAAAAGGTAAAACTCGTAGGGATTATTGAAATTGGTGAATTTACAAAACTTGAAATTAATAAAGGCGAAGCTGTAAGAATTTCCACTGGAGCCTTAGTTCCAGAAAATTCTGATGCTGTTATCAAAATCGAAGATACAGAAATTGAAAATGATTTAATTAATCTTTATACATCACTCGTTCCTGGGAAAAATATATCAATGAGAGGAGAAGATATCAAGAAAGGCACTCATGTTTTAAGTAAAGGTACGGAATTAAAAGCAGAGCACATTGCACTTTTGACATCTTTAGGATTTAATAAAATAAAAGTAAGAATCAAACCAAAAATAAGCATTTTTTCTTCTGGAGATGAATTACTTGAACCTGGCGATAATCTAAAACCAGGGAAAATCTACAATTCAAACACTCCAATGATATCAGCATTAGTAAATCTTTATGGCGGGGTTGTTCTTCGAGGTGAAACAGTAAAAGATAATAAAGATGCTATAAAAAAGATATTATTGGAAACCGAAAAAGATTCTAACGTTATAATCTTTACTGGAGGTACTTCCGTCGGCACTAAAGACTATCTACCAGAGATTATTAATGAATTAGGTAAAGTGTTAACACATGGTATTGCAATGAGACCAGGATCACCAGTATTATTAGGCCTTATAAATAATACTCTAATTTTTTGCCTACCTGGTACACCAGTTGCAGCCTATGTTTCATTTTTAAAAATTGCTGGACCTGCCATAAGGAAAAGATTGGGATGTTCAATCTTAGATCCAAGAATTGAAGTTGCGGCAATAATTAATAAGGATGTTCCCGTGTCAGGTTTAGGTATTTTGCATTATTTGAGAGTAAAAGTTGAAAAAGATAAGAATAATTTTATAGCTAATCCAATTAAATTAAAAGGATCTGGTGTAATCAGCTCATTGACAACCTCTGATGGTATAATTGAAATCCCACCAAATCAAGAAGGATTAAAAAAGGGAGAAACAGTTATTGTGAAACTTTTCCCTAAATGATAGTAGTCTTTTAAATATTTCATTGTTTTAGAGATAAGATATAATTAATATAATATAGTAAATTGATGAATTATATAATTGAAGCTACAGCTTTCATAGATTGATTATCTAAAATCATTTTATTATCATGCAATTTATTTTGAAATTTCGTAATAAATTGAATTGTATTATCTAATATAATCTAAAATTATTTTAGAAATGGTTAATATTAACAAATATGGTTGATACAACCAGTCTAGTAAAAGAAATACAAGAGAAATATAAAATAATTGGTAGAACCGAAGAATTAAGACAAATTGTTTTAGCACATTCAGTAAGCAAGAATATATTAATTGAAGGTGAAGTTGGTGTTGGAAAAACAACTTTAGCTAAAGCTATAGCTTCCTTTTTTGATTCTAGTTTCTATCGTGTTGATTGTAGCGAGGAATTATTACCCCATAATCTTGTAGGTTATTTTGATCCCCCTCTGGTAATTTCAAAAGGTTATACTGAAGATTCTTATAAATATGGGCCATTAGCTTTAGCTATGCTGAATGGAGGTTGTTTATTCATAAATGAAATAAATAGAATGCCAGAAAGTACGCAAAATTCTTTATTAACATCATTAGACGAAAGAATACTAGAGATCCCTAAATTGAAAACAATTAAAGCCCATAGAGATTTTTTTGTGTTAGCAACACAAAATCCTTCGGCGCATGTAGGAGTTACGGTATTAGGTGAAGCTTTAAAAGATAGATTCATCTGGATTAATCTAAATTATCAGACTCCCGAAGAAGAAGTTTTAATTATTGAACAAGAGGCCGATTTAAATAGTGGAGATAGTAACCATATTGCACAAATATCTCAGAATATAATACAAGTGACGAGAGAAAGTACTTCTGTCAGGAGAGGAAGTTCAATAAGGGGTGCCATAGATTTAGCAACCTTAATCACTCAATATGATAATAACAATAGTACCAAAAATTGGGTTGAAGCGGCTGTAATGGCATTATACAACAAAGTCGAACTCGAGGATGGATTGACCCAATCCAAAAAAGAAGTAATCACTGATATCGTTTTGTCTGTATTAAATAAGATGGATTTTCAATAATCGATGATTTCTCTGAGGAAGAAGTTGAAGAGATTGAGAAAAGACTGCATGTAAGACTTACTGAAAGTCGTCCAGATAAAGAAATCTTAGAGTATGAAATAATAAGAAAAAAAAAGAAAAAACCTAATTATTATAAACATCTTGCTAACACATTAGATTACAAGCAAATTAAAGAACTGACGTACTTAGCTATTAAACATAAAAATCTTGAAGCTTTAATGGGATTACTCAAAGCAAATGTTTATGCATCTACAGATGCGTTAGATACTGAAGAAGGAGTGCAATTTTTCGCAGAAAAAGCTACTGAATCAGGAGATTTTATGCCAGAAGTCTATTTTTTTATTAGACGCCCAATATCTGATAAATATAAATCAATTTTTCGACGGTTAGCTCGACAAAGTATTTTAAAATTATCTTTAAAAATAACAAGTAGGGGAATTAGAGGTCAATTTAAAAAAACTGTCCCCTATTATCAAATGGGCATGCCTGAATTTAGTATGGATGAAACTATCCAACATAACCCATTAAAAATCTTTAAAAAAAACTTAAACTATAAAGATATTTATGGAATTGAAAGGAAGCGGCAAAAACGGAAAATAGTTTTAATATTAGACACTAGTGGGAGTATGTATGGGCGATTACTACTCAATGCAGCTCTAACAGCCTCAGTTTTGGCTTATAATATGGAAAAAGAGGATTTTGCAATTGTGTTATTTAATTCAACGGCAATGATTTTGAAAAAAATCGATCAGAAAAAACAAATAGTATCTGTCATTGATGAAATTTTAGATTCTGAGGCGGTTGGATTTACAAATATATCTATTGGTTTAGAAAAGGGATTAAAAGAATTAAATAAAATGAAAGAAAAAAGAAAAAACCGTTTTGGAATTTTAATATCTGATGGTGTTTTTAATAGAGGAAAGGATCCTACTGAAATTGCAAAGAAATACCCTCAACTTCATGTTATTGGGATGCCAGCTGAAAATGATGCCGATCAAGGGCTATTTACATGTAAAGAAATTGCTAAAGCTGGACGAGGTAAGTTTTATGCGGTTAATGATTACAAAGAAATTCCACGAGCCTTAATCGAATTATTATCTCAAACCTAAATTTTGTTTTTTAAGTTATAAGCACAGTAAAAATTTATAAGATCATAAACAATAAAATATTCTTAAAGATATAAAGAAAAGATAGTGAGACTAATTTGGCATTCCAAGAAGAAAAAAATCCCATATACGTCTTTAAAATTTGTTTGATTGGCAGTGGAGGAGTAGGAAAAACTTGTATTGCTAAAAGGTTATGCTTTGATTCATTTGATGCAAATACCCAATTAACTATTGGGATAGATTTTTATACATATGAAATTCCAATTATAGTAAAAGGAAATGAAGCCTTTGTTCGCCTTACAATATGGGATTTTGGAGGGCAAGAGCAATTTAAGAAACTATTTAGTTATTATATTGACGGAGCGAATGGTATTTTTCTAGTTTTTGATTTAACGAATATGGAGACTTTAACACGTTTAAACTGGTGGTATGAACAATTAATACTTCACAACCTCCAAGAGCGTCCTAAAATTCTCATAGGAACTAAAACAGATTTAGTTCAAAGTACTGATAAAAAACAAAAAGTTGATCAATTAATAATAGAGCAATTCCTTACAACCTATGACGAAAAAGATTACGTGAAGACTTCTTCAAAGGAAAATATAAATATCCTCCAAAGTTTTAAAGAGATAACTATAAAAATCTTAGATTCACACGGTTTGGACTATGATGAAATTCTTTAATCCTTAATCAAGTATTTATTTGGGATTTTTTGTCCATATCCGGCTTTTTTAAATTTTTGTCCATTTTCTGCATAAAGAGTAGTACTAAATTCATTCAATCGTTTGTTTGGATACTTCTTCTTTTTAATTGCAGGTACTCCCGCATATAGACAGAAATCTTCAGTTTTATCTCGAAGGACAGAACCTGCCGCTAATACACAACCTTCCCCAAGTTGAGCGCCCTGCAATATTGTGGCATTAATACCAACCATTGAATAATCGCCTACAAAGCAGGACCCATGAACCATACATGAATGTGCCAACCTTACATTATCACCAATTTTGCAAACTTCATTAGGTCTTGAGTGTATTACAGCATTGTCTTGAATACTTGTACTTTTTCCTACAATGATTTTTCCCCAATCCCCCCTTAATACAGCCTTAAACCATATATTCGTATAAGCCCCTATCTCTACATCTCCAATTATTACAACATCTGGAGCAATAAAAGCTGTAGGATGGATCTTAGGAATTGTGCCATTGAAAGGACTCTCAATTATCATGGTTTAACAGCTTACACTAAAATTATCTAAATTATATTGTTTATTGTAGATAAAGCTTATCTTTACTAGGAACCCTATTATTAGCTTCCAATGGGAAATTATTCCACATTTTTTTTCCACTTGTGTATGTGGATATCACGTTCATTCAATAAAAATAAATTTATTAATTAGATAAAATTAACTAATAATCTCATAGCTTTCCTTAATTAGGAATGGGTTTTTTCACAAAAAAATTTTTCATAAAATGGTGTATTTCAACTGGTAAAAATAACTAATTTCCTATCTCAACTAAAAACTGCACACCGATTAATACGTATGACTATTGTAGGAGATGGAGCAGTGGGAAAGACTACATTAGTTCAAGCTTTGCTCAAAAAAACAAAAGACAGTAACCATATTAATTCGAAAGGTACATTTTTAGAAGAAAACAAAATATCGCGCACCCCTTTTATGGAGATCGAATCTTGGAGTTATAAAGATTTAGTTTTTCAATGTTATGATTTAGCGGGGCAAAGAACTCCAGGTATGCATCCACTTGATCTTTTAAAACATCAAGTACTTAAATACATTGATATTTACATCTTTGTCTTTTCATTAGATAGGTATGAATCATTTGAAAATCTTAATAATTGGCTTCGATTGATGAATATAGAATATAATCTAAAGGAGAACAATTCTGGATTCGTATTAGTTGGAAACAAGGTTGATTTAGAAAGAAATGTTTCAAGAGAGTTAGTCCAAACCTTAGTAGGTGAAGATAGATTCTTCCACACTTATGTAGAAACAAGTTCTATATACGGAGTAGGTATTGAAGAAATTCTAGAAAAAATTGTTATTATGGGTAGAAAACTCCTTAATTTAAGTGATTAGGGAGATATTAAAAATATTAATATACTCTCATCTTTAATAAAAAATTAAGATGAGGTGTAGAAATGACTGAGATTAATTGTAAACTTTGTAATGAACTAATAAGATTTGATCCTAATAATCCCAATACTTATCTTCATAAAACTGAATCAGGAAATTTAATGATTGGGAGATTATTTACATTCAGACTGAGTCATTCAACTGATTCTGGCTCTTCGCATATAAATGTTATTGTTGTTGATGAGAATGGAGAATATCGTGCTCATAAAGATTATTATGAAGAAATAATCAGTGTAAAAGGAGCTCCCGACCTATGGAATAAACTTCATCGCTTTATTCCATTAGAGCTTCGAATGTACTTATCTTTAGCAAATGAGGAAGACAAGACTATTCTGTCGTCAATACAAGAGCCTTGGGAAAAATCACCGAAGGATTGGTATGAAAGTTTAATAGATTTATGGCAAAAAAACCCTAACAGCCAATTAATCGAATTCATTGCAGTAAAATGGGGTTTTATAATTGGAAAAGGTAAAAATCTGGTAAAATTTACTTATAAACCCATTTCTTGGAGTTATCCTATTTATTTACGTTTACAGGCGAGGTTTGCACCCTCATCAGAATTAATTCAAATAGCAAAAAGAATAGATTTTACCTCTGCTCCATTAATTATCCAATTAGAAGAAGCTGTTGCAAAAGCTGAAGTATTTCTTCGATTAAGTTCCTATGATCTTTTGGAAAAGTTATATGATGAATGTCAGAAAAAATGGAGTAATCAAACTTCTATAGAAGTAAAAACAGGGTTAATGTTCTTACAGGGATATTATGGTTTTAGACTGTATTTTCTCGGTAAAATTAATGAAGCTTTAGAAGTTATAGAACCTGTGTTTAATTTTGGACAAATATTAGGAAACCGAGAAATAATAATGGTTGTGGGAAATTTCTATGCTGCTGTTAACCAATCTAGTGGAGATTTAGAAAAAGCATTAAAAATCTTTGAAATTGTCTTAAAAGTTAGTGAAGAGATGGGCGATGAAAGAACTAAAGCAGTTATTTCATCAAATATGTCTGTTATTGAATCCAAACAAGGATTATATGATCAGGCGTTAAATCGCCAAAGAGCTATATTAGATTTGCCAATTGTCAATGAAGAGTTTTTTATTAGAATTTCCTTAATGAGTATTATTGCTGAGACATTATTTATATCTGAAAGATATGAAGAATCAGAGGAAACATGCAAAAAACTTCTCTCGGAAGAAAATATACCTACTTATTATAAACTCGATATACTTTCTACTTTGAAAAGGATTGCTGGCAAAACAGATTCTCTTGAACTTATAGATTTTGTAAGAAATAACTTACCCGATGATCCTGAATTTTTAGAATCGCCTGTTGGTCATATTTTTATGCATGATTTACAGGCAATAGATGGAGAATTACGGAGTAATTGGTCAGAGTTGATTAATCATTTAAAAGAAGAACGAGAAATTATGTTTAAAAACCAATCTGTTGAAAATGCAAGCGACATTGAAATAAGGCTTGCTGAAGGATATTTTAAATATTTTCAAGAGAGTGGGAACCTTGAACACTTAAATCATGCATATAACCATTTGGATCTAGCAAAAACTATTGCTATTGAAAATCAAAGTTATTTAGATCTCTGTCGACTTGTTATTCTTAAAGGATTATTAGCAGCAGAAAGTAAGTTATCACAGCAAGCTAAGCTTTACTTTGATGAAGCGTTAAGAACAGCACGCGAATTTAATTTATCAGGTCTAGAAAAAGATATTAACTTAAATTTAGAACAATTAAATACTGGCGCAATTGAAAAATCTGCAGGTTCGGTTCTACGAAGGATGTTTCAAAGATTAACATTTAGAAAGTCTGAAGAACAAAAAGCAAAGAAGAAAAGTATCATTTATTCAATGTTCATTGGAACGCAGGATTCTGCTTGGGAATTAGCACTACGAAATGAGAAGGATGGGTCTTCCAAAGATATAGATTATCTTTTAGGATTTCATGATCTGTGGAATAATATAAAGAAGAATATGTTACAACAGCAGGTAAATTATTTTACGGTAACCAGAGGTGCAGTTTTAATAGAAAACTCTGCTCATTTCCAATTATTTGCATTGTGTGATCAATTAGATTATTTAACTAGGTTAACGATTCAAAATCTCTTACCCGAAATGGAAGAATTCTCTTTTAGGCATATTCCAGAAGAACTAGAAAGTAAAGTCTTGAAATCACTTAGTGCGGATTTGGGAAAATTTGTTAAAGCAGATTCAGTTTAATATTTTATCTTAAACTCATTTCCTTTTTTTTATTTATTAATAAAAATTTAAATAATTTATATTCAATTTGCGATTTAAACAAAAAAAATGGAATTTACATGAGATTTAATAAAAGATATTCTTAGATATAACAAAATCTTTGATAATATCAAAATCTTTAATTGAATTTATTGCCTTAAAATTTGTATCCTGATAAATCTCTACCACTATATCCAAAGATTCTAACCGATTTTTAATTTTTTCTGCTAATAATTTAGTATTACCGGTGCGCGTATGATATACTATAATTGCTTTTAACATGATTTAATTTTAATCTCCTGTTGGTTTAATAGTACTCTTTTCTATCAATAGAACTGAAGTACGAGAAGGTGCTCTTGTTCGGTGTATTATACCCTTTGGTACGGTAAAACCTTGATTTGGTTTCAATTTAATAGTTTTATCCTCCAAATCAATAAAAAGGAATCCTTCTATCACTAGAAAGAATTCATCTTCCTTTTCATGTTTATGCCAATGAAATTCTCCTTCGATGACAGCAAGCCTAACAACAGAGTTATTAACTTCACAAAGGGATAAATTCTGCCATTTTTTTGTACAACTTGCTATTAATGTTGAAATGTCAATAATCTCCAGTGGCTTAAATTTTACTCCAAGATCAATTGAATATTTATTGTAATTACTCATAATTTTTCAATTTCGAAAGTTTAACTTTTAATGTAAAAATTTAAACAAAATTTTTTAGTATTTCACTTTTTCTTGCTTTTATATCATCAAAACTAATTTGTTGTTCAAAGAAGAAATCAAAAGGATCTTTGAGGTCTTCTAAGAGTTCTTCTGAATAGAAATACTTGTAGAGATAATCTCCTGTTTCAGTCAATTTAAGGATTTTTTCATTTGATTGGGATAAGAGGTTCTCTTTGATTAATTCGTTGATTACAGATACTATCCCTTTTTCTTTAAATAAATACAAACCAAATGAGGCAAACTTAGTATATACTTGCTCACCTTTTTTTAAAGATTTCTTAAAATACTCATCTAGTTGTTCAGGTGAGAATTCCATATCTAAATTATCATTAAAGACAGATAATATCCACTTTAATATGAATTCTCTAAAATTATTCTCATATTTCATTTGGAATTTCTTATATTCAATTTCTTCTTTCTTCGAAGCAATTAATTCAAGAAATATTTCTATAACTTCTTTAAAAATCAACACACACACTAAAATTGCTATAATAGGATTAATATAATGAAACGATGTTATTCCTAAGCCTGTTCCAAAACTTGATAATAATGATCCTAATATAACACTTATAGACAAAATGATATTTACTTTCGAATCTATTGCACTGGTGATAAGTGAAGAGTTTCTATTTTTTTTTCCTACGAAATTTTTCAAAATTCGTAAGTAGGTATTTAAAAATATAGATATAACCGCTATTATTATGATAACAACTACATTAGAAACAGGTTCAGGACCTATGAAAAAGGAGTGAATCGAATTTATTAAAATGGAACCTCCTGTAAATCCCATTAAACTAATTATAACTACATTTATTAATTTTTCTTTTTTATATTTAATGCCAATTCCAATCAAAATTACTGCCACACAATCAAGAAAATTCTCAAATCCTTCTGCTAATAATGATTCTGAATTATATAACCCAAAAAATATTTTAAGAAGACTTATAGTAAAAAGCCCTAAAAAAGACCTTATCAATACACCATTACTATTTAAAATTTTGTTAAAGTTTTTTATCTGCTTATTTCGAGTATTTGTCCATATTTTTTCTTGCTGTTGACCCATTTCATTCAATGATACTAAATTACTATTGATGTCTGCTAAACCGAGACCACAAAGATAATATATACTTGATTTTGCCGTTTGATCATCAAAATAAACGTTTGGTATAAAGATGTTAAACATTCCTTTGATTTTATTTTTCAATTCCATAAAATTAAGACTATTAGAATCAATATTCTTTAGATGATATAATGCGGCATATTCTACTCTATTAATAGGAAACAACTCATATTTTCGCCTATGAAAAGCAACTGCGATTATTCTAATGAGAGAGTTTGTTGTTAATAAAATCATAGCAATAACAGAGAGATAAAATAAATAGATAAATTCGTCAAGAATAATAGAATGTTCAGAACTTTGAATAAAAATATACAACAAAATAAAAAAATAGACGAATGTTAAATAAAAACTAATTAAACCCCTGTATAATCCTTTTATATGAAATTGCTTAAAAAGAATATTGAAACCATGCGTTAAATAATGCCCGACAAAAAAAAGGGACATACAGGTTAAAGTAAAACTCCAAAGAAAACTCCCTGTCATTAAAAATTCAATTATTATTAGTGATGTTGAGAGAATAAAATATATTAGAACTACTTTTTTTGTATCTAATTCCCAATTCAACTTATGCGTTAGATAATGTGCGATATTTAACAATCCTGCAATTGTAATTAAGAAACTCCAATAAATTGAATGAAATATAAAAAATTCTATAAGGAATAGTGTGATTGAAGCAATTCCAAACCCAATTATGATTACTACATATTGTACCTTCATATTCTTCTTTCCAGAGAAAAATAATCTAAGTTCCGATTTAATGTTGGATTATTAAATCCTTCATATTTGATAAGACTTCACATAATGTGGGAAGTATCATATTGATAAGGAAGGCTTTTAGAAAATAATTGAAAAATTTTTCTTTAATGTTATATTTTTAAAAATACATTATGGATATTTTCACTCATTCTGTGTTTGGAGCTCTTCTTTACATCCTCTTTTTGAAGGGGGTGACCTTTGAATATATCGCTATAGCTATTTTTTTCTCTTTTTTACCGGATTTAGATATTTTTTTATTCCCATTAAAAAGAATTTTTAAGTCGAATTATCTTGAACATCGCGGAGGGTCTCACTCATATATCGTAGGTATAACAATATCCGCTATTTTCAGCGTGTTTTTCTCTATTTTTAGTAATAAATCGTTTTTTATGGCTTGGATAATAGGATCCGTATTTTATGGATTACATGTATCAATGGATCTCCTTACAACTACGAAAATTCCCTACTTATATCCGCTTTCTAAAAAAGAATATAGTTTTTATATCGAAAAGGCAGGTAGTTCATTTACTTTTCTAAATTCATTGATATTTCTTATTATAATTCTATTAATGTATCAAAATTCTGCAGAACTACTCCTATTTGTAGGAGTTATTAACTTTTATACCTATTTCTACATATTCTATTATTTGTACCGAATTATTTCAAAAATTTGGATAAATCGGCATCTTAAGGAGAATCAGAAATACTTTCCGGGTGTTTTACCATTTTATTTTATTATCTTTGAATACGATATTACTCGTGATGGAATATCATTATGCATTGAAAAAAAGTCTCACTTTCTAAAATCTAAGGTAATATATAAAAATCAAGCTATATTAGATTCAGAGGAATTGATCCTTTTCAAAAAAGCGAATGAATTGTGCAATGAGTATTATTACTATGCAAAATGGACCATTTTGCCAATATTTTTCAGGGAAAATGGCATATTTTCTGTGAGATTTTTCTTTTTAGAGACGATGGTGCGTGGGAGGACTAATTATGTTCAATTTGATTTCGATACGATTACTCAGCAAGTAATTGAATTTAATCGGGGTTATGGAAAGATATCATCTTAGAATCTTAATTTGAGAAGAATTAACTAATCTTTCAGAAGTTTGTAATTTTGATAAAAAATAACTGTTTTTTTATATAAGTATTAAAAATTTAAACTCCTATACCTTTTTTATAATAGAAGAAACTCATTTATAAATAAGAAAATCTAATATAGAGAGACAACAGATTGGTAAGACCCCCAACAGAAAAGAATATATGCTTGAGATGTAAGGGTTCGCGTCTCCTCTGCAAGCGATCCACCTGTCCAATTCTATTAAAAAAGTCTGTAATGAAATCATTAGTCCCATTTGAATTAGATAAAACGAGAAGAGATGTAGAAATATTTGGAGCTAGTCCACCTGGATTTTTTGTTGGTCATTTTAACTATCCAAATGTATACTTGGGGCCATTAATACCATTTCAAGAATTTGAAACCGGACTTGACATTTCAGATTATCATATTTTAGACGCTCCTGAACTCTGGTATGGCAAAAACATGGTTGATGTTATTCGCTATAGAAGCAGTTTAGTGAGGAGTAATTTTAAAACCAATGTATTTTTAGGGCGAAAGCCAAGAAAAAACACTCCTTCATTGAAAGCTCAAAAACTTCTGGAGACATCACAGGAATTATCAATGGCAGCTAGACCTGTAGATACAGAAACTAAATTAGAAAGAATGAATCTGAGAATGATGATGGATAATCATTCCTTACCAATGGGGCCTTCAGGAATGACAGAAAAAATTGAAATTACTGAAAACACAAAAATTCATCCTCAGGTGGACTATTGTGTTTCAGATACTGATCTAAAAGCATCGGAGGCAATTTCAGATAATCTTTACTTTAAAGGACAGGTTCCTGAATCAACAATCAAAAGAGTATTTTCAGCGGGACTTCTCGGTGAGAAAAAGAGGCGGAGGATTGTCCCTACTAGATGGTCAATAACGGCTGTGGATGACATAATCTCGAAGGCTTTAGTTAAAGAAATTAAAACATTTCCAGAAATAAATGATTACCAGATCTTTGAAGCAACGTATCTCGATAACCATTTTAAGATTCTTCTATTTCCGGGGAAATTCATCTATGAAATGAATGAAGTTTGGGCACCAAATACCTTATGGAATATCTCTCTTGATGGTAAAAATCATAATTTAAAACCTCAAATAATGACTGATTTTGAATTTTATCGTGGAAGAAAATCCTATGCAAGTAATATAACAGGCGCCTATTACGCGGCAAGAAAATCGGTATGTGAATATCTTTACAAAATTAAAAAGCAAGCAAGGGTTCTTATATTTCGAGAGGTCTCTGGTGGATATGTTGTACCATTGGGAGTATGGGTAATAAGAGAAACTGTAAATAATGCTATGTGGACAAGTCAACCAGTTGTTCTGGACAATTTTAATGATGCCATGAAAGTAATGGCAGATGGATTCATGGTTGATTATAAATATTGGAAAGCCAGTAGTAAGTTGATCAACTTCATTAAAACTCAAAGGACTTTAGATACTTTTTTATAATTAATGTAATTTAAAATGATTCAAATTTATTATGAATGAACACAGCCAATAGAACATGGGATTAAGAAATTCAATGCATTGACTCCTAAAGTTGATATAAATTAGTAATTTGACGCAGTAATTAAGAAAAATCTTGGAAATATTGATTATGAATTAGTTAAAATGTGATTTATTCAAGGTTTTTTATAAATTATTTAATCTACTTGAATGCATTTTAAAACTTTAAATGGATCCTGGAATTTCTGGTTATGAGCTCCCCATAATTTTTGGAGTGGCTACTTTAGGTATAATTAGCATAATTTTCGTTGTCATGAAAAAAAGACGATAAAAATCTTAATCTTTTTTTTTTTTTAATTTT
>JAEOTH010000048.1 GCA_016839915.1 Promethearchaeota archaeon | reverse complement strand
TTATTATTATTGCTTATTAAAAGCTAATATTATTTATGGGTAAATTTAATTGTCCTGAAATTATCAGAGGATAATTTTAAAGATATCTTATTGTATTTAACATAACCTTAAGTTGATCATAAATTTCTAATCTATATTCGAGACCTAATTTGAAGAATAATAGGGATACCATTTTTTCTTCGAGCAATTTGTTAACATTAAATTCTTCCATAATAGCTGACCAATCACTTCTATCTGAAACCCGAATCCCAATCAATACGACTTTATTTTTACCTATATCTTTTATAATTTTAATAACCACATCTTTCCAATTTGGATCAATATGATCCTTGTCTCGGGCGTCAAAAATGCAAAATACTCCATCAGAATCAGTAACATCGAAATTATGGTAAAGATAGTTTTTTAGGAGTACGCCATTTGAGAATTTATATAATTTTTCTTCTCTATCGTCTTTGATCTTCTCACAATCATTTAAATCATTGATTTCCGACAGAATCTGCAACCCTGGACTCCAAAATTCATTTTCAGAAATTATAGTCAAGGTTAATAATAAATCTAGACTTTCACCAATTACTTTTCTTTCTTTTAATATAGAATTGAATTCCTCCAATATATCTTCTTTGACTCTCTGCTCCTCATCTTCTTTGCTTTTTGAAATATAATGATATGCGATTAATGTAAACGCATCTTCAACATTTTCTCCTGTAAGTGCGCTCGTTTCAATATAGGAAATTTTTATATTTGGTTTATCAGATAAATCATTCACTAAGTTTACACCATCTTCATATTTTACAGCTCTTTGATCTTTTAGATCTGTTTTATTTCCAATTAGAATAATAGGAATTTCACGTCCTCCAATAAAATCCTCTAATTCCTTAAACCATTCCTTAACACTTTCAAATGATTCTCTATTTGTAAGATCAAATACTATAAATGCTGCTTGTGTACCCAAGTAGTAAGTCTGTCTGAACCTTTTGAAGTATTGCTGAGCCCCTACGTCCCACAGACTATAAACAATGTTGTTTCCAAAGAACTCTATTGAGTGTGATAAAATATTTAACCCAATTGTTGCTCTATAGTCGTGGGAAAACTTATTTTCCACAAATCGTCGTACTAATGAAGTTTTTCCTACTTCATGATTCCCAATAATAACGAATTTGAAACGATAAAGTCCACCTTGATCTAATCTCAATTGATAAATCTGGTTTTTAACTCTTTCTGAATAAGCAGTTTCATCTGTTTCATACTCGAAATTAGGAATTGTTAATTGGATATTATCCCCCTCTACAGCATTAAGAATTTGAACAGACTTCTCAGCCAGAAGGTATGCATATGGGGAAGCTTTATCTACCGAAGCTAAATTATTTAATACCACACTAAGAGTTCTTTGCTCATCCAAAGAAATAAATAAAAGCCTATAGAACTCTGTATCGAAAGAGGCTGTGCCAAATTTTTGGAACATAAATTCATCACGGATTCTTTCAATGATGGGATTTATTATGGAAGTTAAAACTGAGACAATCTCCATATCCACGTTGCTCTTTTTTTCTCCTGCAATAACTAAACCCTGTTTATCACTCACGATAACAGCTTCTACATCTTTATTAACTTCCAAGAATTGGGTGAATAACTCGTTAAAAAGCACTTTTCTATTTATTGACATAAATTTGTCTACCTATTAATAATTACATTGGCATTAAATTGTATTTACCCTTATAGTAACAATATTCATTTTTATATATTATTTTTAAGGAAATTTCGACTTCGATATTCTTAAAAATAGTAAGTATATTAGTTTAATATATTAAGAAGATTAGGGTTTAAGCTTTTAAAAAACACTATGCCATCCTGTATAATTTGCCATTTGAAAATAAATGAACACACAGATTCTTATAATTCTTGTAAGAATTTACATTTTGTTCACAATCATTGTCTAGCTGAATGGTTAACACATTCGAAAAGTTGTCCATTGTGCAGTGAACCATATTCTTCAAGTTTACTTGAACAGTTTGAAGAATATATGGATAAAAAAGAACAAGAAAAACAAGATGCTTTAGATAAGGAGCAAAAAAAGGAGTCAATGAAAAAGATGCAAGATGTAGCTAATAAGATACTATTTCTTAAATCTGTAGAAAAGATTGAGGGGTTAATCGAAAAGGAAAATTATAATGAAGCAATAGATTTACTCTTGGATTTATATGAAGAGAATTCTATCGAGGAAAGGGGTGTGACTGTTCTTTTTCTATTAGGAAAGGCAAATTATCTAAAAGGAAGGTACGATTTAGCGATAAATTTTTTATTTAAATTAGTCAAAATCAGATATGATTATCCAGATGGCTTTTTATATTTAGGGAAAGCTTATGAGCATCTAGGACTTCACGATAAAGCAAAATGGGCTTATGAAAGGATTAAAGAAACTAAATAATTTTATTATTCTTTAACCTATCAATATTATGAAACCCATTTGTTTAACAATAGGGGGAGCAGATCCTACTTCTGGTGCGGGAATTCAAGCAGATATTAGAACTTTTGATAGAATTGGAGTACATCCATTCTCAGTCATTACAGCTTTAACATATCAAACAGCTACCGAGTTTTTTGGGTATAATTCCCTCTCAGATCACCTAGAAAAGCAGTTAGATTCAATATTCACTGAATATCCAATAAAGTACGTAAAAATCGGTATGATCCCCGACGCCAAAACTATTGACATAATTATTGAATACATCAAAGAACACAATTTAAGTGCAGTTTTAGACCCCGTTTCAGTATCTAGTGCAGGAGGAAGACTTTCCAGTGAAGGATTAGAACTGGAAATTGAAAGGAATCTATTTCCACATATAAAAATACTAACTCCTAATATTGATGAAGCAGCTTACTATTCAAATTTAGATCTAGTTAATACCACAAGTGAAACCATTAGAAGAGCTGCTGAAATCCTACTCGAGAAATTATATATTACTGAAAAAACTTACGACGTAGAAAAAGCAATTGTATTAAAAAGTGCTGCGAGTACACATGACAAACTTTTTGATCTGGCTTTGATAAATACACAAATAGGAGAAAATATGAATAAAAAATTTAGAATATATAGCAAAAACAAAATCAAATTTCAAGGAAATGTTCATGGAACTGGTTGCGTATTTTCCTCTGCAATTGCGGCATTTTTAGCTAAAGGGAATTCTATTGAAAAGGCAATTACCAAAGCAGAAGGATTTTTTGTGAGTAAGTTCCAAAATATTTTAGATTTACCAGAATTAGGTAAAATAATTGACTTAACAATACCTGATGAGCGAATAGAAGTCATAAATCAAATAAAAGAAGTCTATTCCTTCATTTCACACTCTAAAAATATTAGTAAATTAATCCCTGAAGTACGGATGAACATCTCATGCTCACTTCCAAATGCCACGATGCCCGATGAAATTGCTGGGATTGAAGGAAGAATAACAATAATTAATGGGTACCCCCACGCTTCTGGTGAAATTAAATTCGGAGCGTCTGATCATACCGCTCGATTAATCCTTTCAGCAAAAAAATTTGAAAAATCAATTAATTTTGTTATGAATCTTAAATACATCCCGGACTTAATAGAATCCTTGCAAGTTAAAACTGATTTAAAAATTGTAGAAATCAATCGAGAAAAACAACCAGTCAATATCAAAAATAAAGAATTCTCTACAATGGATTGGTTAATTAAAGAAACTGTAGAAAAAAAAGGGAAAATCCCAGACATAATTTGGGATAAAGGATCCGAGGGTAAAGAACCCATGATTAGATTATTTGGGAAAAATTCAAAAGAGATTATAGATAAACTTAAGAAAATATTTTTGCTACTATCCATTTAATTTGATGCAATTAACGCAAAAATAGTGTAAAACACTATTATTCCTAACCTTTATTTCTTAGAGTGTTTTTTTTTACTTTCTAAAACATCCTTTAAAAGTTTAATAGCACAAAATTCTCCGCACATGCTACAAACTTCATTATCAATAGCATTTCCATTTCTATAATGAACTTCTCTAGCTAAATCTGGATCAATTGAATGTTTAATCATTCCCTCCCAATCCAAATTCTTTCGCGCTATGTCCATTTTGTAATCCCAACTTGAAGCTCTTTTCCCATATTTAGCAATATTTACCGCATGGGCAGCTATTTTAGAGGCAATTACACCTCTTTTTACTTCTTCTTTTGTAGGGAGTCCTAAATGTTCTGAGGGGGTTACATAACATAGATAATCTGCTCCAGCTAAACCTGCAATTGTTCCTCCAATTGCGCTTACAAGTTCATCATAACCAGGAGCTATATCAGTAACTAACGGTCCTAAGACATAAAAAGGAGCCTCGTCACACAAAGATTTCTGTAATTTGACATTTCTCTCAATTTCATTAGAAGGGATATGACCAGGTCCTTCAACCATAACCTGAACATTTTCTTTCCATGCTCGTTTTACTAATTTAGAAATTTCTAGTAATTCTTGTATTTGGACATAATCTGTTGAATCAAAGATACAACCAGGCCTCATACCATCTCCTAAAGATAACGTGAAATCATATTCTTGAGCCATTTCAAGTAAGTAATCATACCTACGATTATAAGGATTTTCCACCTCATTTTCTAAAATCCAAGAAGCTAAAAAAGTTCCCCCTCTAGAAACCACTCCCATCGTTCGAGGATGATCAACTAAATAATCTACAATTTCTTTTGTTACACCAACATGGATGGTAAAGAAATCAACCCCTTCCTTTGCTTGTTCTTCTATAACATTAAACATATCATCTTCATCCATGTGGATTATTGCTCCTTTCGTCCCAATAGCCCTTAAAGCAGATTGGTAAATTGGAACAGTTCCTATAGGGACTTTAAGTTGATCAAGAATTTGCTTTCTAATAGTTTGAACATTTGATTCAGTGATACCAGTACTTAAGTCCATAACTGTGTCTGCTCCAAATTTGACTGCGATTTTAGCTTTTTCTAATTCCTCGTCAATATTACACACAGTTTTAGATGAACCTATATTTGCATTAATTTTGACTAATAATCCCTTTCCAATACCAATAGGAGGTTCTAACTGTCTCCTATTTGATTTCGGTATAATAATTCTTCCTTTTTCTATTCCTCGCCTTATAAAATCAACATTAACTTGCTCATTTTTGGCAACTATCTCCATTTCTTTTGTAATACTTCCGTTCTTGGCAGATTTCATTAATGTAGACAAGATTTGGTCCCTTCTTCAATTAGTTTCAATAAATCTTTAAAATATTCTCTATGAAAAATAATTATAATAAAATTATATTCTTTTGTTTTATCAAACAAAAGTTCAATCTGCATGATAGAACTTAAAGTATAAAAAAAAACCTCTAAGCTTTGGATTCATCATATCCAGATTTATGCTAATTTCTAGATTTTTAAAATCTACTTGAGTAAAGTATATTAATCAAATATTGCTGAAAATTATTTGTTTAAAATATGGAAATTTAGGTGACATATAATTTTGAAATTAAGAAGAATAGCTTATTTTACAGTTATAATCCTATTTATGATTATTATTTTATCCAGTGTGTCATATTTCCAAAAAGATATTCAGTTATATTCTGCAATTACTAGTGGAGAAAGCGAAAACAAATCAACTCAATGTAAAATTTATAATGGCATGTGTGCTAATTATACTTTTGACTTTTTAGGAGTCGCTAATACTTCATGTTTTACATATACTCAAGTTTCAGACCATTTATTTAGAGTTAAATGGGTTCATGTAGGTGGTACTTCTTCATGGAATGAAAATAAACACACTAGAAGTACATCAAATTCAAGTGGTATTTATGGTGTTAGAGACGGAAGTAAGACATTTCTCTGGTTATTTACTAACACAAGTCTAGGCGATTTAATATTAATAGCAGTAGATGGAAGAGGCAATCACCTATTTAATGTTACTGATGAATTATGCTGTAATTACACAGGTATTGGTGAGGTTGAAGTATGGGTTCTACAAGATATGAGCTACTCGGGAGTTGCATGGTATGAAAAGAGTACAGGTACTTTACTAAATGGTACATTTGCTTGGTACAGTACGAATTCATATAAATTTTCTTTGATATCAACAAATATTTTCTCCTATTATCAAGACCAAAAAAATGGTGGAGATATCCTAGAATATGCTTTATTCATTTTTTTACCTTTAGGAGTTAGTATAATTGCTTTAGTGACGCTTAAAAGAAGGGGTATATCACTAAATAAATAAGAATCATCTCTATTTTTCTTATAATTCTTTAATTATATCCAATTTTTAGTTGCTTTAGAAGTTCAATTAAGGATTCAGTTAATTTATAAGACTTAAGTTGTTCAAAAGGAACAAAACGAGCATCCAGAGCGTCATCTGCTGCTCTGGGTGGTTGATTATCATCTCCTTCAATTTGTTCTACAAAATAATTGAGCAAAACATAATGGTATTCTATTTTGCCTTCAGTATCATACATAATTTTGTCTATGATACCCGCTAATCTTGAAACTTTAACCTTAAACCCAGTTTCCTCAAAAGTTTCTCTTACTGCTGCTATTTCTACTTTCTCTCCAAGATCTAAATGTCCACCAGGAATGCTCCAATATCCCGCATCAGGATGATATTTTCTTTTTACCAGCATTAAATGGTTATCTCGTACTAATAAGACTCCTACACCAATATGGGGTCTTACTGGGTACTTTCTTGTATCAAAAGCAGTTAGTTCTTCTTTATCTACCATTATTCTAGCCACTTATGTTTAAATAATTGAGTTGAATAATTTACTATTTCTTTTGCATCTTCAGCATTAATCCATTCTTTGAATTTAACCCATTTATGCGGCTCTAATCTTTTATAAGTTTCGTAGAATTCTTGAATTTCCTTAAGTCTATGTTCATGTACATCTTGAATATCATTATAGCCACTAAATCTAGCATCATTTATTATAACAGAAAGAATTTTCGGGTCATCTCCATGTTCATCTTCAATAATTAGAGCCCCAATGACTCGAACTTTTACAATACACCCCACTTCAAGTGGTTCATAACTTAATATCATTATATCAAGAGGATCTTCATCATCTGACCAAGTTTGGGGTATAAAGCCATACTCTACTGGAAAAATAACCGATGAGGGTATAACTCGATCTAATAAAAAAGCTTCCCATTCGGATTTATACTCATACTTATCTCTCGAACCGCTTATAACTTCAATCACTGCATTTAAAATAACTGGAGGTTTATCTCCGGGGGGGACATCTTTCCATAAATTCATAATTATCTTAATTTAAATACATTTTTTAAATATTGTTTCTTATCCCAGATATTTTAATAAATTTCATTAAATGTGTTGATCGAATGGTTCACCCTTGGTATTAGCCTAAGAATTAGATGGAAATACAGTGAACCAAAAAGCTTGTAGGCAGTATTCAATTTACAAAACAGAAAAAGGTTATGAATTCATTTCATGGATTTTCTTTTTTATAAGATCAACAATTAGGGAAAAGTATATACCTTAATACTTAAAAATAGTTTTTCTTAAGATAACATAATATCTGCGACCTAAAATGATATGACGTTTAAAAAAAGTATTGTGGTTATAATAATTATTATATTTTCACTTATCCTATTCGCAAGTGAACCAATGATTCATTTTATCAATTTTCTTAATATTTATCCAATGGTATATTGGATCACCTATATCTCTGCTATCATTGGTGTTTTAACCGTTATTATTACTCTATTTTGGTATGGAAACGCGAGAATAAGGTTTTCATCACCAATCAAAAAGAAGACATTTTCTTCTGTTAAAATAATTCTCACGATAATTACAATTTTAGGAATCATTCAGGTAATATTATCTCTATTCGCTCAAGAATTATTATATCAAGTAACTTCTATATTATTTATCACATTATCAGTATTTTTTGGTTTTAGAACT
>JAEOTH010000211.1 GCA_016839915.1 Promethearchaeota archaeon | reverse complement strand
TCCAATCTTGGTACCATTTAGGTATTTGAAAGTTTTGAGTTAACTCTAAAGTCTTATCTAAAATAGAATTAGATAAAAGTGTGAGGACACGATTTTGGATGGCTCTAAGTATATTCGTTTGGAATTTATTATGATAACGATACTTTCTAAACCATTTTTTTAAGCTCGTGAATAAAGTTTTCAATGATGTAGGGACACATCCATCTACTCTTATAAACGCTTTCAACACCAAATATAGTATTTTATCACAGGGACTTCTCAATCCTAAAGCTGCGATTAAATATGATGCAGTTTCTTGAAGTGCTTTATCTAAAAATTCTCCCTCAAAGTAATATGGTATCCTTAATTCAGGAGATCCAAATTTTAAAATAGAATCTGTTTCATAAAATCCTTCTTGCCTTCCTTTTCCGAGATTTAAGATAAGAACCCCAATTTTGGGGGCTTTATTACGAATTTCCTTGCAGATGTGTCCCAAAAAAGAGGTCTTTCCTGTATAAGGTTGACCAGCTATAAATACACTATGTGCTAAATGGTTGATTGGAAGATTTTTAATATTACTGCTTAAAACTCCTTTATTAAGAACTGTACCAAGCCTTATATATGGCTCATTTTCTTTGGAAAGAGGACTATACTTTACATTTTCGTGAGGTAAATCATATACTTTTGGTAAAGGTATGTCTGCTGAAAATATGAAATCAAGCTGATCTGGTCTAAAAAATGGGGTTCTCTCCTTAAGAGAACTATAATTTACTCCTCTATGTTCATTTTGATCATTATTCCAAAAAACAGTGGTATTCAGGATATCCTTCCATGTATTATGATTAATTTCTTTAAATTTAGCACGCTCACCTTTAATATTTTTGATGTCCATTGTCAAATACTCTATTTGTCCCTTTAATTTTGAAATTTCCAACTGTCTATCGATATGGGGCTCTCCATTTTCAAAAACTCTTATAAATATCTTTAATTTATAGAGTTCAGCTATAGGTGACTCCCCTCTTCTCACTCGGTCAAAAGAATGATCTTTTTGCCATAATATAAAAAATTGAATGAAATGGTTAGATTTCTTTTGAAAAAGGTGGATAACTTTTTTAATGATATAAAATCTATCCTGTTCATAATATGGCCCCTCATAGGGTCCACTAGGAAATACCAGTTCATATAGGGGAATTTCTTGTTTTAAAATAGATGGTGTTAGAGGTAAAGCACTAACCTCTCCCGTAAGTCCAGGAAAATTTTCTTCAAGAAACATAAGGAAGGAATGACCTTTTTTTATAGCACTAGATTTGGAACCAGCTTGCATGAAAAATACCCACGAAAATACCTCGTTTAGCGTTATCTCTAATCCATAAACAGACCGGTCTAAAAAAGGATCAAAAAGCCATGATTTTTCTATATCAACAATTTCTTTTGTTTTGGGGTGTAGAAATTTCAGAGTCCCGATTGTTGAGGGAATCTGAGTTACTTTTATTCTTGTTTGCCAATATTTTGTTTCCATTTCTAATTTCACAATTTACATAAATTTTAATTAATATTGGACTCAGTCTATTTAAATAAAAAACAACTAAAACTGTTCATTTTTTTCCTTTAAAAACGAGCTATCACAAGGATTTGAATTACTTATAAAGGAAAAATCTCAACGGATTAATGATGCATTTTTCTTTAAATATAACAGGAATATTTTGGGGATAAAATAATTCATTGGAGGTGAAATAAACTTGGCAAAAGTAAGGTATGATATTCCTGGTCAAAGAAAAAAATCAGGGACAACAATATATGTATATTTCGGAATTCTCGTTTTTGTTTTGTTTTTTTTCCCGTTTTATGGCATAAATTTGCGATATCAGTTGGGAACAGTATTTTCGGAATTAATTGATAAATTTGGTACGGTTTGCTTAATACTTGGGGGAATAATGGTCGCATTTAGCGTGATTAGCATTTTTACAAGTCGATTTGTTAACACAAAATATCTTATTGTTGGAATCGTACTTCTCTGGGCTGGATGTTGGTGTACTGGGGTTGTTTTGAATCTTTTCGGGACTATCATTGGAGAAGGGACCTCTTCAGGTGGAAGCGGATGGCATTAAAAATACTTTTGAGTAAGAAAGTTCAGTGGGGTAGAAAACATTGGAAAATATTCTCTTAATATTTTCCTAATTTCTTGAGTGATACAGGTATTGTGATCCAGAAATTGGCTTTAATATTGAGCTCTTTCAATGATTTAAGGTTCCCTATAGATTGAGGAAGTTTTATTAAAGAATTATTATTTAAATTAAGCTTAATGATTATATTTTAAAGAATACCCCTGACTTTGAAAAATATTTTGGATTAGCGATTCTCGAAACTAAAGCCCTTACAGCAGAAGAGAAAGGTAGGATCCAAGTAATTGAAGATATTACTGAAGAATACTTTCATAAATATTCAATTTATATTTTAGAAGGAAAATCAAGAAATTTTCTGAAAATATGTGAGCTTACTAAATATGTACTCTTATCCTCATATGTTACCTCTAAATTTCTTCATCTAATTTCGTATTAAAAAAAATGAGTATTTAATTTTATTATTTTTTTACCATGCTTGCACTTATCTTATCTAATGAATTGCTAATCCACTGGAGTTCCAGTAGACGAGTAAAGACCTATGCTACTAGGACCAACTCTTGAACTCAATTTCTCCGTATATCGAACTCCGGCATCTAAATTATTCAATGGATTTCTTTCTGACCAAGGATCAAAGAGTCCCACTCCCCCGTGCAGAAAATTAATTCCGTAAATTGAAATTAACTTAACATCTACCCCAAACCATAATGTTGGAGCTTTTTCTGGAGAGACACTAATTCGATTAGAAAGATTAAATTTAACTTCGTGTCTACCATACTCTGCGGTTTCGATAAGTTTGATTCCATCGTCTTCGTTAAATTCTCTATCTTGAACTGTGAAAGCACCATCTGGCTCTTCAAGTACTATGACTAGGGCATATATCTTACCAAAACCTGCCTCCTTCTGAAAAAATAAGTTTAGATAGAGTTCGGTCTCCCTCTTTGTCATTATATCATATTATGCCCTCAGCAAACTAGATGTATTACATAATCATAAATTCAATTTCTCCCCTTTCTTTAAGATCTTGGCTTTATCCTTAAAATGTTCTCTAAACCAGTCTAAATTTTCAGTATGTACAGGAATAATAATATCAGGATCAATCCTATCAATGATCCATTCCAGTTCGTTTTCTGATGCATGTCCAGAGGCATGAAATCCACGTGTAAATGACGGTCTTTCTCTTCCTTTAACTTTATCAATTTTAAAACCATAGGGTCTAATACCATAACTTTTAAGCCATCGATTTAACCTGATAAAGTCAAATTCTTGCTCAGTTTTAAATGCTCCAGGAGATGAATAAATGTAAATACCCCTTACAGGAGTGATGTCAAGAAAGTTCATAACATCTCCAAATGAGAAACATAAAATATATCCATCTGGATTATCTTTAATATCTTCATTTGTGATATAATTGGGTCTCTTTTTATCTTGAAGTATAGATGTTTCCCAAAAAGGAGGTCTAGTCATAGGTCGGTGATAAACTAAGATATCTTCCAAGTGATCCACCATGTCTACAATCTCTAAAGCGTAAAGTAAGTATGCATCTCTAGCAGCGATAATTAATTGTCGGTTGGTCTTTGAAGCAATTTGTTTAAATAATTCAAGCCTTTCTAAATTTCTGTTGGAGAAGTCCGCTATAACCAAACCTTTTGAGATGTCAATTGCTCTACGACAGTAATCCAATACGACATTCTCACTATCAAATATGTTTTCTCCTGTTAATCTTGTTCCTTCAATGATTAAAATTTCAGAATTTTTAGCACTATCAATAAAATGTTTAGATTGCATTTCTCTTTCTCCATGAAGTCTTATATCTCCTGTGTAAGCAATTGAATGTTCTCCCTCTAAGATATAGGCAATAGAACCATATACTGAATGATCGGTTTCATAAGGAGTGACCGAGAAGGGCAAATCACTTTCTTTGAGGAGTGACAATTCTCCTTTTTCTATTCCGCCTCTCTTCCTTGAAGCTTGCCAAAGGAAGTGTTCCAAATTTTCATTATAAGAATCTGTAGCTATTAAATCACGACCATAATTGTCTCCACGAGTCAACAACCTTTCATCAGGGGGATGTGGTTTTCTTTTGTTTATATATATGACTTCAGAACCGGCATTTGGAGTGTAACTATCTTGTAACCCTTTTAGGAGAGAAAATGTGAATGATGATGCCACAACAGGGATATTTTCGTCTAAAAATCCAATATTCCCATAATGATCCATATGAACATGAGATAATAATACTGCTTTAATATCCAATTTCGGAGCGGATGTAACATCCAAGTCAATAGGGATCAAATCCTTTCTATATATATTGAGATGGGGGATCAGATTTAAGAGCCAAAGGTCATGTATGCCTCTATAAGCTCTTGGTTGAATATATGGTTGGAAAAATTTATCATAATTATGTAAATTAGCTCCGAAATCGAGGAAAAGTCCTTTTCCATTCTCTTCAACATAAATTTTATTGCCCCCAATTGTATCATTCCCATCATAAACTGTAATTGCTGTCATGGATCTTTATTTAGCTATTTTTATTAAATAATAATTTACCCGCTTTATTAATAAGTTTTTGAGTATCTCATATTTCAGATTTTCCTATACTATGTTAATTCAATTCATAAATCAAAAAATCAAAGAGCATTAACGTGGTCTTTATAATTTGATTCCAGAATAAATATTTAAAATGTGGTTCCCGCCAACCCCTGGATTTTTGTCTAATGTCATTGCTATCTCAATCTAACCCTTATTAACTGAGATATTTAGCCTAATTGGCGGGAGCCAAGTTATATCCTGATATTTTATATGGGTTATTCTAAAAATCCTATTTTTCAGTAAATGCATTTGATTTATAATCAAATATGGATATCTAATTAGAGCGTTAGCAAATGAAAATTAAAGAGATCATTGTTATTCCATAAAATTAAAATGTGTAAATCTTTTTTTGGGGTAAAATGTAAATATATTGATATTTTTGAGATATTTAATATATCTTTTGGAACATTATTATTAAAAAGTTTTATTATGAGTATTAAAAGAGAACTAATTCTTGTTTCATAAGATATTAAATTCAACTAAGAGTGCATAAATAAAGATGGAAAAAGTAATAGTATGAGTTAGTTGACAAGTCATTACAAATTTTACCCCTAAAATTCATGAAAAAGAAATTTTTTGTGATTTGGAAAAAAAAATGATCGCTAAAACACAAAAATTTCCCCATCAACTAAGTAACATACTATTACTTAAGTTATCTATAATAATCCAAGCTAATAATAGTTATGAGTACAGATTTTCTGATGATCTATTAAACTATACGCTATTTGTTGGATTAATTTCTATACTCTTCTTTCTTAAACTTTTTTCAATATAAGGATATAAAATTAATGGTTCATGCTCCAAATTAGGAATTCTTAAATTTCTAATTTGTTTTTTAGTATATAAGTTAGAAAGAATAGCTACTCCATGCTGTACTCTATTTTCTTTTAGCAATTCTAACACTTTTAATTGATGCTGAAAAAAAGCACCATCCATTCCAGTATTTCTCTCAAAAGTCTGATTATCAACGCCTTTTAATGATAATCTTACGAATATATTTCTGAATTTGTTTAATTCCTTAATATAATCGTCATTTAACAATATTCCATTAGTTTCAAGTATAAATAGTATGTTTTCAGGAATAAGCTTTATTAGAGTTAATAAATGATCTTTTCCAATGGTTGGTTCACCTCCACTCACCCTTACCAATGGTAAACCCATTTTTATAAGTCTTTCACTTACTATCTTAGGAGAATAGTATTTACCGTATTTTTCTGGGTACCATACTTTTTTCTGAGCCCAACAATATGCACATCTTAAGTTACAACCTAAACAATCGGCGGTAGCACATCCACCATAAAATTGAGTTTTACGGAATCGATAATACTTCTTTAGATCGTTTTTACATACTTGTTTCTTAACAATTAGAGATAACTCTTGTGGATCAGCCATTTCATCAAATTTTTAAATCATCTTTTTGATATCTTTATATTCTTTAATATCCTTGGATATAACCAAATCCTAAACTTAACTTTAGAGAAGTCTTTAAATAATCTCTTTTCTAACTTTTGTTATATGATTTTCTTTTGTGAAATTAAAAATATCTGTTACAAATGAATCAAGATTTCTTTCATGAGAAATAATTATCATTTGGGCTGTGTTTAATTTTTCTAAAATTTCTTGCATTTTATTTATTTGATCTTGGCTAAAGCCATCTGTAGGTTCATCCAATATTAATAAATCTTTAGTTTTAACTTCCTGGTACCTTTCATTGATAATTTTATTTAATGCAAGTCTATATGCTAATGAGAGAGCACTTTTCTCTCCCCCTGATAAATCTCTAAATGGAGAATCATATCCATTTACAATAACTATTGGTTCAAAATCATTTACCCTAATCTCTACTTCTATATTTTCCTCTTCTACTAAAATTCTAAACCACTCTTTAAAATATTCATTAAATTGTCGCGCACTTGCCGAGATAATCTCTCTTTCGATATCTTTTATGAGAATTGGGAATTCTTCAGTGATCCAATTTTTTAAATCTTTTATATATTCAAGGCTTTCTTCAAAAACTTTTTTCTTTTTTAAACTCTGCTTTAACTCATTTAGTTCTTTTTCTACAAATTTTAAATTAGTCTGTTCAGCACTCAGTTCCTTTACAAGTTCTGATTTTTCAACCTGTAATTTTTTTACATTATTCTTTTGATTACCTAATTCAGATTTTATCTTACTTTCAAATTCCTTGAACTTTTCTAAGTCCTTTATATCGTATTTCTTTAAAATAGTCGATATTTGATTTTGATTGGTATCTATTTTATCTTTTAATTGATTAATTAAGTCTTTTAATTCAATTTCTCTCTTTTTCTTTTCCTCAATTAAATTATTTAAGGACTCTATCTTTGTTTGGTTAAGAACATAATCTCTCAAATTCTTTAGATTTGTTTCAAGTGTAGAAATTTCGGAAGTAAGTTCCTTGTTTTTATTTGATATTTGCTCTATACTATCTATTGTATCTTTAAGCTCTGAATCAAACCTATCTTTTTCATGTATTTCTTGCCCGCACAGTGAACATCTCCCTTCTTTAAGAAGTTTATCTATATTATCTATTTTTTTTTCTAGGATTGCTTTTTTTTTCTCTTTCTTTAATTGAATTTTACGTTTTTCTTTAATTTGTTTTTCAAGTTGTTGTTCTGTTAAATCACTTTCAAGCTTAATTTCAGGTAAATCTTTAATTTCTATTTTTAAATTTAAAATCTCATTTGTTAGAGAATCTAAAGATTTTTTATTCTTATCTGTAGAGAGAACTGACTCATCAATAATTTTTTGATAATTATTAATATCAACTATTTTTTTAGAATATTGATTTAGCTCTGATTGTATTTTTTCAACTTTATTCTCATTGTTTTCGATTTCTTTGTCTTTTTCTGTAATGATTCTCTCTAAACTTTGTATCTTTGCTATTTGATGACCAATTTCTTTTTTCTTTTCAGAAATTAATGATTCTGGATCTCCGATATCTTTGAGACGAATTTCATTCTCTTTTATTTTATCATTCAAAAACTTGTTTATCACCTCAACATTCTTTCGGGCAGTCTCATACTTTTCAATACCAAAAACTTCTTTTAATATTTCAAATCGTTCATCGGGATCTGCTTGTAAAATCTCCTTCACTTGCTCTTGGGGTGTATATACAGTATATCGAAATAAAGGAATTTTATGTGCGTTTTCATAACGAGGTATTGAATAATTTAAAATGTTTAGAATATTCCGTCTTAGATCTGTAGGAGCATAAGAAGTTTCTGCAATTTCATCGCCTGAATATTCTATAATCGATCCTGAGATTTGAGAAACTCCTTCTTTTTCTTCCCCTTTTTTTTTGCTTCTGGTTCTTTCCAATCCACGCTTTATTGTATATTTTTTTCCATTAACTGAAAAAGTTAATTCAATGGAACCCCTATTTTCACCTCTTCTCAAAAGTGAATCACCACTCAAATTTGCTGCTGTCAAAGTTCCAAATAATCCAAATTCTATTGCTTTTAATACTGAAGATTTACCACTTCCAATATCTCCAAAAAAGAGCATTGTGGTAGAAGGAAATTCAACTTCTAAGTTCCTAATACTTCTGATATTTTTAATTTTCACAGATTCTACAATCATTTTAAATTTCTCCATCTTCTTCAAATTGAAAGATCTGTTTGAAATTCTTCAATAGATCTTCGTTATATTCTTTTACTTTTGCCCCCTCCCCTCGTTCTTTACCTGTAACTAATAATAAATTGTGAATTTTATTTTCCATATCATTTTTGCTGACATTTTTAATTTTAATTTTCTGTGCATGTTGATGAATAAGGGTATCTTCAATTTCTTCATTCGTTTTTCCAACAGCAACACTAATTGGGCTGTACTCTCTTGACACAAGAGCAGATTTATTGAGTAATACTTCATAAGCCCCTTTTCTCTTTATTGTTTGAATAATTTCATTAGTCTGCAATTTATAAGTTTTTCCGGAAGATAGGGCTCCAAATATTCTAATAGTGACAATGCTATTATTAAAGTCAATATTTTCAGTTTTTTTTTTTAATAATTCCTGGACTTGAATTATTGATTTATTATTGCAACCTACCAATAAAGGAATAACTTCTTTAACTTTGAGAGGAATAAATTTAACATTTAACTCTGATTTATGGGATGTTACATCAATTTCTCCAGAAACAATACAAAAACCTCCATATTGATATTGTTCAATCTCACGAAAATTTACTGGTGTAAGAGAACCAGGATATACTATTTTAGTCTTATCATCTACTTTAATAGAGGCTTCTGTGTCCCTTAATCTTTCTGGTACTGTTTTATGGAGATGACCGCCAGCATAGTAATCAAAATCTTGGGGTAATAAAGATTTAGGTGCAGATACCATATCTTTAAACTCTTTAGGTTTGAGTTCACTCATTAAAGTATGAAGAACAAAGATTTTTACACCATCTTCTAGTTCTAAATTTTTTCTATCTAATTTATTATAATCTTCGATCTCAAGACTCCTCTTTCTTGCTCTTAAACCAGTTATTTTTATTTTTGTCTTAGGATCTTGAAAAAAAAACAATTTGATATTACCACTTTCCATTGTTTCTCCTTTAGAAACATCTGTAAATAATCCTGCTGTGATTAAAGGACGCATCATTGATTTATTAGAAGGAGAAAAATCATGTGATCCCATTATACCATAAACTGGAATCCCATTATCTTTTAATTTTTTCAATTCTCGTACGGATAGATCTACAACATCCACTCTCGGATTACTTACATCAAATAGATCTCCACTAATGATAACAAAATCTACTTTCTCTTTAATAATAATATCAATTGCTTTTTCAAATGCTGTATATCCAACTTGATTTAGGTTTTCATTTCGCCATGCCCCCAAATGACAGTCTGCTAAATGAGCAAATTTGATTTTCATGATCTCAGAACCCAGGTGACTTTCTTTTAATTTTTTGATTGGGCTTTTTTTGTTTGTTATATTCTTTTATAAAATCATCAAATAAAGGAATTTGTATTGGAACCGCAAATTTGGTGAAAGTTGATGTAACTATTGCTTCTCCCTTATCCAGACTCCCAATTGTTTGATAATCATCTGATAAATCTTGTGCCGCACTATCTATCAAAGCTCTCCGTTCTGGGCCCATTTCATTCCCTAAAATAATTTTTGTATTCATATTTGCTAAAATCTCACGATCAATAATACTTGGAAGTTGGGTAATGGCAATAAGACCAATTTGAAATTTTCTCCCTTCACGAGCAATTTTTCCAAAAACATTATCTAAAGATTCTAATACTTTCTTCCCTATCACCCGAGGAGCTTCTTCTATTACAATAGAAATTACTGGTCTATTTTGCAGTAGATCTTGAAACTTAAGGCGTTTATATTCATAAAATATACTCTCTACAATTATTGATGCTATGAAGATCTCTTCAGCTCCTTCAAATAAAGAAGTATCAATTACAATGGTTTTACCTGCTGATAATGAAGCCACAATCTCATGAGTAATTTGTTCATGTCCATTGAGAGTGTAAATCCCGCTTTCAGAAATTGTACCATCATCTTCCAGAAATATATGTAATAATAATCCAATTTTCCTTCTTATTACGTCTAACGTCCGATCATCTAACCCCTCTGGTCTTGGAAACGTTTGTTTATCATCGCTAAAAATCGCCTGAATCCAATTTTGTCTATTTCTCCTATAAAAACCGACAATAGCTTGTGTTTGAGCATCAGTAAGGTTGATACTACTTAAAACATGTCCAGGAGTAATTAGCCTCATATTGAATCGTAAATCAAGATGACCCGGTACATTTCTTATTGTATAATATTCTAAAAACTCATTACTTTTTGGATGATCTCTCAAACCTTTTTGTGAAAGACTTCCATAATATTCGTTATGAGGATCAAACACTAGCTTTCCACATTTATCATTTTCCATTAAATCATACAGAATCGTTTTAACAAGATTTGACTTTCCTCGTCCTGTAGCTGCTGGTATTAAAATATGATGTTTTAATATGTCAAGTGCATCCATCTTCACTTCAATATCCATAATCTTCGATCCGGAACGCACTTTCCCTAGACTTAATGGTGTATTAATTTGACCTTCTTGAAAAAATTCAAGATGAAAATCTTTCAATTCATAAATGTCTGAAAAGAACTGTGGCAATTTTTTTGGTATTGATAATTCATATTTTTGAGATGCTAAATTTCTTTTTACAGATATTAATTCTCTTGATTGAGCTAGGACATAATTCCTTAATTCAGGTTCATAAATTTTGAGATCGGATTGTTCACGTTCTAAAGCATACCCTGCCATCATTTCCAAAGAACTTTCTGGTATTTGACTTCCATAATACAAATCTTTAATCTGGAAAATCGAATAATCATTTTTATCATTCCCAGCTACAAATAATTGTCCAAGCTCAAAATCCTGATCAGATTTTTGCCTTAAAATCAATTTTACAAACGAACCTGATACAAAATTACCTATTTTATTACCTAATTCTATCATTTTCACCTATGTTTAATTTAATTTCTTCTAATTGAATTTATTATATCATGAGCATCCACAGATCGAATGCGTGGCAGTATAAATTTTTTATAAAACTCTGGATCAAACTCAGAAATTAATTGTATTTTTTGAGGTTCAATCTCTCTAATGGCAACTCTCGATAATTGATCTACTTTTATCAAACCATAAGGGTAACCTGGAAATCCAAGATCATTCGAATTGTTTGAGATATTTGAGATAATTACCTCTTTTTCTTTTTGGTCTAATTTTTCTGATTGTTCTAAAAAGATATCAAATCTAAATGGCGAACGAGCATATTTGTGGAGTTTTACAAAATATACATCTGCTAAATTATCAGCCTTCGTTATTTTATAGATTGGATGAAAATACCATTTTTCTTCTGGATATTTATTACTTGCTATAATATCAATAAGTGATTGCAAAGCATCTCCATGCTTAGTAATTAATCTGCATGACTTAGAGAGCCCAGTAATATATACTTTTTTTTCTTCTGCAATTGAATGTAACATTCGCACTAATGAGATTTCTTTTTTATACCCCGTCTGTAGTGAACCATCTCGGACGAAAATATCTCCATTTTGTAATTCATTTTCTATAAATTTTATAGAATAGGACCATTCTGCAAATCGCATTGCTACACCACCGAAAATTTCAATGTTAGGTATAAATCTGAATCCCATTACCATTCTTAATTCATCCAATGGAATTTTAATATCTTTATCCGGTAAGTATTCATAAAATCGACTTTCACGTGGAAATAGTCGGGTTGTATATACAATTTTATTTTCAGCTGACGCTTCAATAATAGTTACAGAGAAAAATTCTATAATTTGTGGAGTTTTAGTAAGAGTAATTATCTTATTTTTTTCATTTATCACTCCTGCGACTCTATTTAAACTAATATTGAAATCTGCAGCATTTAAAATGGTTGCTGTACCACCATCAACAAAACCAAGTTTCCTATTATCATTAGATTCAGGAATTGGAAAAATCCTTTCTTCAGTTATATCAAAACTTTCTTCATTATCTTCCTCTGAATAAGGTAAATCGCCTTCTAATAATTCTTTTTTTTTGGCTTCAATAAAGTTAATACATTTTTTTATTATATTTGATTCTTTTTTCGCATTCATCTTCTCTACTTAAGTATTTTTTCTTTATATAGTTATATAATAAATTTTTAACAATGAAATACAAATTTTTGAATAATGTGCTCATAGACTAGGATTTGTCAAATCCTTATAATAATAACCTTCATTTTTTAAAGCAGATTTTTATTACTTAAATAAAATTGGGGCATGCAGAATAGATGATTTTCCAACACCAATTTTCCTTTTAAAATAGTAAATTCGTTTATAGATATTGAAAGGATTTAGAACCTTCTAAAATATAATTCCTTTCTGTTTTCACAGTTAATATGAACTGATAAATCTAAAAAAGTTGATATTAAGTATTATATTAATCAGAATTATAACTATCAAAAAAAGATCAATAATGAATCATTATATTTTTCTTGTAACTGTACCAAATATAGAAGAAGGTAAAAAATTAGCAAAAGTTTTAGTTGAAAGTAAACTCGCTGCATGTGTTAATATAATTCATAATATTTTATCTATCTATAGATGGAAGGGAGAAATTGAGGAAGATAATGAGCATTTATTAATTATCAAAACAAGTGAAAAAAACAGTGAACTTATAATTCAAAAAGTTAATGAACTACATAGCTATGATACTCCTGAATGTATTGGATTTAAAATTGAAAAGGGTTCCGAAAAATATTTAAATTGGATTACAGAAGTCATTAAATAGTGCTAAAATTGGAAAATATCATGACAAGCATTTTTCAAATTGATTGGATTTTAGTTGACACTATTATAATTATCTTATTGTTATTATTATTACTTGGTGTAAGGATATTTAAGATAACTCATCGATGGCGATATTCCTTTTCAAATCAAACATTAGAACATAAATGCTTATCACAAGTATATGGAAAAGTGAAGAGTCGTATACTTCTAATAAAGAAAAGGTGTCTGCCAAGAAAAGCATCTCAAAAAGAAAGCGATCTTCCCTTAATTCTAATATTTAGGATGAATAAAAAACGTAAACTTTTAAGAGTCCTGACAGAAGGCTTAAGTAGTTATGGTTTCACTGTTATAAACGTAAAAGCAAAAATCAAACATATACCCGATAATAGAACACTTATAAAAACCATGATGGACGAATGGAAAGTATTTATTTCAGCTATAATTAAGGATTTTAAATTGACAGAAATTACATTTCCCAAATTTATTTTACTAAATGGTTCAATAAATGTCTTTACTCTCGAACATATTTTATCAGATTCTGACAGCATAGGTGCTATATTGATTAATCCAAGGCTAGGAAAAAAACAACCTCTTACTCTATTGAGAAATAGTTTCATAAATACCCAATTATATTCAATTTTTAGCAGGAAATCAATATTAATCTTTAAAAACAAACATTTACACAGATTTGTAAACGAAATCTCTTCTGAGAAAAATAACATATTAAAATATATAAGTATAGAAAACGCCACATATTCTTTTAAGTATTATGAAACAATTTTATTAGGCATGATCATTGATATAATAGAGAATAAATTACTGAAATCAAAAAATTAAGAATTAGTTATGAATAGGGAAAAAATCCTAAGAGATCATTATGAGACAATAATCTATACTAAAGAAGATTGGACCCTCCTAAATCATAAAAGGAATTCTGCGATTGAATTATTAGAAATGTTCGTTAAAGAAGGTTTTAGTCCATATGTTCATGGCAGTATTGCCCGAGGTAATGTACATAAAAATAGTGATATAGATATCATTTTTTTTCACCAGCTACCATCATTTCAAATTGAACTTATTTTAGATAATAATGGCTACAAAAATTATTTTAGAGAAATAATAATGGCTACACCTTTAGATTCAATTAAGCTTTATATCCATTTAAGCGAATTAGAGAGTATTACATTACCATTATCAAAATTAAAGAAAAAGACTATCGAATTCTATGATTTTGGAGGTAAAATAAATCTTAACCAATTGAAATCAGATATGAGAATAACAGGTATAGATAAAAGATTGATACTAATCAAACCAATTCCTCAAGGTCATGAAGAAATTTCAATAATTGGTAATGAAGCTAGAGCCGCAAAAGAGGTTGGAATTAGTCTTGATACTTTAAATGAAAGAAAGAAAGTACTTTTAAGAAGAGAAAAGTATGGAAGAACCGGAGTATATTTAAAAAGACAAGTTCAGATTAACGAAACTACTGAAGAAGTTTTAAAAGAATTAGCTGATAAGAAATCAATTATAAGAAAAAAACTATTCAAAAGATGAAAAAGATAAGAATAGCAAAATCTGAAGGAGAAACTTATTTTATAAAGGGAAGAGGTATTCCTAAAGGATGTAAATATTGTCTGAAAGGAAGTAAAGCAGTTTTATTTTTAAATGGCATCTGTCAAAAACCAGATCATTGTTATTGGTATTGTCCAATTTCAGAAGAAAGGAGAGGAAAAAATCTAACATTTGCTGATGAAATTAAAATTAATTCTAAAGAAGAATTACTTCAAGAAATTAATTTAATCAAAGCCCAAGGAATGAGTATCACAGGAGGAGAACCACTTTCAGCTTTAAATCTTGAAAAAACCATTGATTATATTAAATATACAAAAACCACAAAAGGAAAAAAATTTCACATTCATTTATATACAAATGGTGTAAATTTTAATGAAAATATTGCTAAAAAACTTGCTCTTGCAGGCTTAGATGAAATAAGGTTCCATCCTGCAAGAAAAGATTGGATTAATATTGAAAAAGCTTTAAATAAACAAATCTCTGTAGGAGCAGAAGTTCCAGTTATTCCTGGGAATGAAAATGTAAAATACCTTGAGGAATTCATTCGTTACTTAGATAATATTGGTGTAGGTTTTATTAATTTAAATGAATTTGAATACTGTTTTCCTAATAGTCAATCACTTAAGGAAAGAGGTTTCAAGTTAAAAAAAGATTCAATTGCCTCTGTTGTCAATAGTAGAGAAACAGCTCTTAATCTTATTCGAAAATTAGGACCTAAAATTTCTCTAAAGATGCACTTCTGTTCTACAAGAGCTAAAGATTATTATCAGTTAAAGAACAGATATATTCGAAGAGCTAAAAATATTAAATTACCGTATGAAGTGATTACAGAAGAAGGACTTTTACTTTATACACAAATAGAGGGAGAAGAAAAAGAACTTGATAAATTTTATGAACTTCTATTATCTAATTTAAAAATACATGAAAGGTATTTATCATATGATAAGAAAAATATTAAGTTGCCCTTCTATATTACAATCAAAGATCAATTCTTATCCACATTAGAAAATTTTAATTTGAAAGGATATATTATAGAAACTACACCTTTTAGGCAATTAAAATATAAACAAATAACAGAAAAGACACCTATTAAATTATTTAAGGAAGAATATGGTTTTAATGGAAATTAAAAAAGTAACTTCAAAAGACTTAAAAAAAATAATAAGTCTTGAACAACAAATTTTTAAAAAGAATGCATTTTCCAAGGAATTAATGGTAAATTTAATTGAGAATAGTGCTCTCTTTTTGAAATTAGAAACTGGAAAACATTTGATTGGTTTTATAATTGCCATAAAAGACAAAAAGGAGAGAGCTAACATCATCAATTTTCTTATTAACCCAAAATTTCGAAATCAAGGTTATGGTTCTTATCTTCTTCAAAATATGATAAACAAAATAAAAAATTTAAAGGGAGTTAAGAAAATTGTTTTAAATGTTCAAATAAATAACACTGCGGCTATTAATTTGTATGAAAAATTTGATTTCAAAAAAAGTCCCATAATTTTTGAAAATTATTATCAATCTGGAGAATCTGCATATCTTATGGAATTAGAAATCAACTCTCTATAAACTTAAACTTATAAATAAATTCTATTATAATTTGTGTAAATATCAATTTAATTATTTTAGTTGAATTTAAAATTAAAGGTGTTAGTTAAAAGTGGCTCCAGTAGATAAAGAACTTCAAGAAGAAATTAAAAAAGGTGTCTCACTCCAAAAAGTCGATGAAGAAGAGTTAAAGAAAAGAGAAGAAGAAAAAAAGAAGCGTATGGAAGAATTAGAAAAAGTGAAAGCGGCTTTAGGAGAGAAGTAAAGACCTTTATATTCAAAAATAGGGTTAGATTTTATCTTTTTTATTTATTTTATTTTTGTTAGGATTTTCATTCAATTTAAATTGAATTAAGCTTTTCTTATACTTTAAATTAATTTTATATAAATACAAATATTTGATGAGTCAATTTTAGGATTTGAAAATTCTTAATAGAGATCTAAAACATGGAGAAATCACAGTAAAGATTGAGAATCTTAACGATTTGTGGTCACTCTATAATATAATAAATAATGCCGATATTGTCTCTTCTTTAACACAAAGAAGGGTTATTCTCAAAGAAGGAACCAAAGGTGATCGTAAACTAATGAAATTAACCCTAAAAGTTGAAGATGTGTCCTTTCACGAATTTTCAAATCGTTTAAGAATAAAGGGTAAAATTTTAGAAGGTCCTGAAGATTTTGTCAGCTTTGGAACATATCATACTTTCAATATAGAAGTTTCAAAAAAACTAACAATAATTAAGGAGAATTGGACAAAAAATGAATTAAAACGATTGAAAGAAATCTCAAAATTCGAATCTAATTTCATAATAATTATTACTGCCATTGAAACGGGGCTAGCAACTATAACTATGATAACAAATTATAGCCATAAAAGAATTGCGACTATTAAGAAAAACATACCAGGTAAAAGATATGAAAAAACTTATCGAAATAAAGCAATGGAGGAGTTTTTTGGAGAAATACAAAAAGTAATTACAGAAAATATTAAAATTACGGAGATTGATTTGTTAATTTTTTGCGGACCCGGAAATACTAAAGATAATTTCTTAGAATATCTTAGAAATACTCCTGGTTTTGATTTTAAAGGTAATATCGAGACTTGTCATGCGAGTTCAGGTACTGAAAGCGCAATTAGAGAAACATTAAAGTCTAAAAAATTGGCCAAGCTTAAAAACAGAATAAAAATTCTACAAGAAACCGGGAAAATCGAAAATATAATGAAACAGTTTGCTGATGATGCTGATCTGATTGTTATAGGACTTGATGAAGTATATGAAGCTTCTAAAAAAGGAGCAATTAAAGAGTTATTGATCGCTGATATATTAATTAGAGGTTCTTCTAAAAATAAGAAACTAAAAATTGAAGAAATTATCACAAATGTTGAAGGCACTGGTGGGGAAATTAATATTATGAGCACAGGTAATATCACTGGAGAGCAATTAGTAGGGTTAGGTTCCATTATAGGTATTTTACGATATAAACTCTGAAAAATAGATCATGAATCCTGAAATTATATATGTGGATGAGAATTCGGAGATTCCATTATTTGGTGTGGATTTCATTGGAATAATCGATAGGGGGACGAATGTTATTGAATTAAAACCTCTAACTTTATGTAACTTAAAATGCAAGTATTGTTTTGTAAGTGCTGGAGATTATAAGACTAATTTTCTCATTGATCCTGACTACCTTATTACAAATTTAAGAAATATTGTTGAGGTTAAAGGACACTATAAGATTGAAATTCATTTTGCGCCATACGGAGAAATCCTACTCTACCCTAATTTATTTGATTTAATTAAAATAATCTGGAATATTAAAGGAATTGAAACAATATCATTACAGACAAATGGATTATTACTTGATGAAGAGAAAATTAGAAAACTAGAAGAAGTTAAAGTAACACGAATAAATATTAGCCTAAACTCATTAAACAAAGAAAAAGCAAGTTTCCTTACCAATAAAAAGGATTATGATATTGAGAATCTAATTAAAAATATCTCCCTTTTATTAGATTCAAATATTGATGTTTTAATTGCCCCTGTTTGGTTTCCGGGAGAAAATGATAATGATATTGAAGAAATTATCAGATTTATTATAGATCTAAGAAAAGCTGGTTATTCTGATAAGAAAATTCAAATAGGTATCCAAAAATATTTAATATACAAAACAGGTAGAAAGTTAAAAAAAATCAGACCAAAAAGTTGGGGGTATTTCTATCACCAACTATCTATACTTGAAAAAATTTATAATATTAAATTAAAATTGGGACCATTGGATTTTGGAATTCATAAACGGAACACTGCTGCGTCCTTGAATATAAGGAAGAATGATTCAATACGATTAAAAGTCATTTCGAAAGGGCGATGGAAAAATGAATTTATTGGAAAAATAAACGAGAATTTTGGTATAAAATTACTCGTAAATAAATCGATCATAGCCCCTGAGAAATTAATTGGAAAAGAAATAGTAGCTAGAATTATAAAAGCCAATTATAAAGATAATATTTTAACTGCATTCTTTTCAATATAAACTTAAATATTAAAATAATTATATTAATCAAAATAAGTAAATCATAAACGATATTTATCATGTACTTAACAAAGTAATAGAGTAGGATATAAAATGAGTCCAATAATAACCCATCAGGATGAATTAGAACTTGCTAAAATGGAAAAAGAATTAGTCTCCCAATTTAAGAAATTGGCCAGATCACAGAGTGCACTTATAAGTTCTCAAATAAAATATGCAGAAAATATTTCTAAAGCAAACATCAATAGAGAAATGCTAAATCGAACTTTTAGAGATGTATTAAAACAAATGCAAACTCTTGCTCGAGAACACAGATCTAATATTAAGGATGAAGAAGTAAACTTATATAAAGATATTATCGAAAAAAATGACGATTATATCAAAGCAAATAATAAATACTTAAATGCGATTAAAGATCTAGGGGTACAAAAAGAATACTTAGTACAAAAAAAAGATGAATTCATTGAAGCTTTAGCAGATGTTGCCAACAGAAGATCTGTAGTAATAAAAAGAGCATTAGAAGTTGAAAAAGCGAAAAATAAATTAATAGATGGTGAAAAATTAAATGTACTCGACCAGCAACTAAATGATGTTCAAAGAGATTTTGATAGAGCTCGAGAAATATTTTTAAAAAAAATACATCAATTTATAGAAGTAAGAGATGAAATTAATATTCTCTGGATTAAGCTAAAAGATACAATTACTGAATTGAGCTAGATAAACTTTTCTTTCTCTTTATATATTTTTTTTAAAAAAAAGCTATTGAGCTTAAAATTAAATTTATTAAACAGAAATCTATTAAATTATTAGAAAACATAAAAAATAAATGTACAATAAGAGTTAAAATGTGCGCTGAAGAATTTGCAAGCTTCTTGGATAGCACTCGAAAAGCACCACTGGAAGAAAAACTGAATGCATTTGGCGATATTATTGAAAAAATAATGTCAATTGTCCTTCGTATCCCTGATTTAGTTGATCAATCATTAGGTGTTGTGAATGATAAAGTAACAAGTCTACAAAATCAATTAAATACTCTTAATAATCAAATTAGATCTGGAGGTGCTCCAGCAGCAGCAATGCCAACTACAGCAGCTCCGGTAACTACACCTGCACTAGGTGGTCCGCCTGGGGTCCCACCCCCTCCTCCTGGTCCACCGGGAGGACCTCGAAGTCCTGCTCCTGCTCCTGCTCGTCCAGCAAGTCCGGTATCTTTAAGAGGTGCGATAATGGGTGAACTCAAGCAGCTATTTGCAAAACGGAAAGGCCAATCAGGTTAAGTTATATTTCCAATTACTAAATTCAATTAAAAATCTCTCCCTTTTACTAATTTCTATTATAAAATATACTTTAATTTTAAAACTGGTTAGTTTATTCAAGTAAAATTGAGATAAGTTATTTCAATTAAGAAGCTATTTGCTTATGATCCAACATTTAAAATTCTAAGAATCCAGGATCATCAAAAATATCTTCAATTTTTCTTTCTTTCTTTATCTTAGTATCACTTTCAGCAAATAAAGATTCTTCATCAGTTCTAACTCCACGTTCTAGTTCTTCACTATCTAATTTTAATATCGTATCTTTTTCAAGTTGTTTATACTTCTCAGATCTCGCTTTCCAGTCATTGACCTCATCCAAATTAACATTATCTTCTTCTAGTAATATCGCAGCTTTTACTTTGCTAAGATCTGATAAAATTGAGTAAGCTAACGCAAGTTCACCCCATTCATGGTCTTCTTTTAATTTCTTTATTCTCCTTTCTAATCTTTGTAGTTCTTGATCTGCATAATATACATCTATAAAATCCCCAAATGCATCTACCGGTTCTGAAATCGAATTAACTAATACTTCTTTAGTTAAATCACAATTGCCGCATTTGACAGTGGCAAATGCACCTTTCTTTTTAAGATCTGTCACCTTTACGCTTTTTTCACCGCATTCAAGGAAAGACCGGAATTCGATCTACTCATTCTGGGCAGGTGAAAATTTTAGGTACT
>JAEOTH010000047.1 GCA_016839915.1 Promethearchaeota archaeon | reverse complement strand
TACATCCAGATCTAGGTGAGATAGCAAAAATGTTAGCAGAAAAAGGCTTAGAAGAAGTAGAAAATATCAAAATACAATATGGGACACCTATACTAAGTATGCTTGCTTCACGTGAATTATATACAGAATTTATTAATAGATTAAGTTCTCCTTTCGTTGCTGAATATAAATTGGATGGGGAAAGACTCCAGATTCATAAAACTGGCGATGATGTATTGCTATTCTCACGGCGCTTATTGGATATCTCAGAACAATATCCTGATGTTTGTCAGGTTATAAGAGAAAACATTCATGCTGAAAATGTGATCTTTGAGGGTGAAGTTGTAGCAATGGATCCTTTCTATGAAAAAATGCTTCCTTTTCAAGTATTAAGCCAAAGAAGACGAAAGTATGATGTCGATGATGTATCAAAGAAAATACCTGTTACTTTATTTGTGTTTGATTTATTGAAATTTGGAAAAGAATCCTATGTAGAAAAACCTTTGCCAGTACGCCGTGCAAAACTAGAAGAAATTGTCGAAGAAAGAGAAGAATTAAGGTTAGTCGAATCTGTAATGATAAATTCAACAGAAGAGTTACTTGATTTTTTTAACAAAGCTAAAGAAGAAGGAACAGAAGGTATCATGGCAAAATCTATTTTAGACGATTCAATTTACCAAGCAGGAAATCGTGGTTATAAATGGTTAAAGTTAAAAAGTTTGGAAGGAGGGAAATTGAAAGATACTATTGATGTGGTGCTAGTTGGTGCTTTTTATGGAAAAGGTCGAAGAACTGGGGTATATGGAACATATATTGGTGCGGTTTATGACCCTGAGAACGATAATTTTATAGCTTTTACTCGTTTCTTTTCAGGATTAACTGATGAATTATCTGAATCCTTAACTAGAGATATGGAAGAATATCTTGTAGTTAAAAAACCAAAAAATGTTATATGTGAAGATAAACCTGATATTTGGTTAAAACCAGAAGTAGTATTGGAGATTACAGGAGATGAGATAACAATTAGCGATAAATTCGCTACACTAGGATATTCTATGAGGTTTCCTGTCTTTTTAAGATTACGCCCTGATAAAAATGCAAAAGATATCACAACCGTAGAAGAGATTAAAGAATTATATGAAACTCAATAAGTAATCATTTATAAATTTTCAATCCTTTTTCCTGTAAAGCTTTAAGTGATTCTGGTATTTTTCTAATATATTTGTTAAAGTTCAAATTAAGAATTTTTAATGATTCGAGGTTACCTACTGAAGATGGAAGAGATCTTAAATTGTTTCCCCATAGATTTAATTCTTTTAATGAAGTTAAAGAATCGATCCAGTCAGGAAGTGTTATGAGATTGTTCCAACTTAAGTCTAGTTTTTGAAGAGATTTCAATTTTTTAACCGATTCTGGCAGTTCAGTAAGTTTATTATTCCTTAAAATTAAGGTATCTAAAGTCTTTAGTAATCCAATTTCATTGGGAAGTAGCCTAAGATTATTATCATATAGATCTAGTTCAGTAAGTGAATTTAGCTTATTCAAAAGAGAAAAATTGAGTGATATTTTATTACCGCCCAAACCTAGTTTCTTTAAAGATTGAAGACTTGTAATCCCCTCTGGAAGCTCTTTAATATCGTTTAACCCCAACTCTAACGTTATTAGAGATTTTAGTCCTTCTATTGAAATTGATAAGCTTTTTAACTGATTTCCATGTAGATCCAGGACTTCTAATGATGCTAAATCATAGATTTCTTTAGGAAGAGTTTTTAGGCTGTTATGTCTTAAATCTAAAGTCTTTAAGCTTTTTAATTTGCCAATAGACGTAGAGATCTCTGCTATATTATTATATTTTAGATTTAAGATTTCTAATGAATTTAAAAGGCAAATAGAATCTGGTAATCTCTTGAGATTATTATTACTTAGATCTAAATATTTAAGAAAATCAAGTTTACCAATAGTGTTAGGTATTTTCACTATTCTATTAATTTTTAAGTCTAACTTTCTTAGGTACTTTAGAACTCCAATAAATTCAGGTAACTTCCTTAAGATTTTCCATCCAAATACATGACTACTTATCCCTGATAAATCCAATGATATGACTAAGCCATCTTCGACTCCGTAATCTATGTCTTTAAATTCTTTTTTGAAATGGTTAATAACAAAATAATTATTTAATATATCTGAGAGCCTCTCATTACTTAACTGGTTGATTTCTTGAGTCTTAAATAGATTTTGAAGCCTTTCATTAAACTCATAAATATCAATATTCTTAATTTTTTCAATTAAGTATGATTTAACTTTTTCGCTACGTATTTCACCTAAAGTAGAGACTATCGCAGTAAGACAAATTATAGAAGTTTCATGTTGGAGAGCCCATTTCATCGGATTAAATGCTTTTTCAATATAACTGTTTTTAATAGCTTTTATTGCAGTATTTCTAACCTTTTCATGTGAATCGGATATTAAAAGATTTTCAAATAATTTAAAAATTCGTTCTGTTTTTGACCCAATTTTTTCTAAAATTTCAATACTTTCTACTCTTAAATCAGCATCATCGGAATTGTTGATTAAGGTACTTAACTGATTTATTGCAGATTGTTTTTCTAAATTTCCATTTTTAAATTCTTTATAAATTAGATTAGGAGATATCTTCATTAAAATTTAATAATAATTTTTCATATATTGATATTTCTTTAAAAATTCTATAAAACTTTATTGGTAATCTTTTAAACCTAATTCCTTAATTTTCTCTTTTGATGGGTTTATAATTTTCAATTAAAATTTAATGATTAGATCAATTTTTCTTTCAAGTTCTTTTAAAAAGGGTGGTATTTGTTTAAATCTGTTAAAACTTATATCTAAAGTTTTAAGATTTGATAATTCACTAATAGATTCAGGAAGTGCTTCAAGTTGATTACCCCATAAATTTAATTCTTCTAGTGAAGAAAGTTCTCCGAGCCATTCTGGAATAAAAGAAAAGTTATTCCAACTTAAATTTAATATCTTAAGATTTTTTAAATCCTTTAATGATTCAGGTAAATAATTCAGATGATTATTCCGTAATATTAGTATTTCTAATGAATTGAGATTACCTAATGAGGTTGGTAATTTATTCAATTTATTATCATATAAATCTAATACTTTTAATGACTGGAATAAAGAGATCCATTTAGGAAGTTTCTTTAGTTTATTTCCACTCATGCCTAATCTTTCTAAGGAAGTAAGGATTCTTATATTGGGGGGAATTTCTAAAAAATTATTCCACCCTAATTCTAATCCGGTAATTGAACTATTCATTTCAAATTCAATCGAATTCAATTTATTTCCATGTAAATTTAAAGTCTTAAGGTTCTCCAGTAATTTTATAGATTTGGGGATTTTTGTTAGGATATTATTTCTTAAATTTAAAATTTGAAGTGATAATAAACTACTAAGCGAACCAGGAAGTGTTCTTAATCTATTGGATTTTAAATTTAATTCTTTTAGTGATTTTAACTTTTCAATAGAATCTGGAATGTTAATAAGTTTATTATAACTTAAATCTAAAGAGATAATTGAGTTCGATTCATTTGAGATTTCTGAGAGTTCTATTAGATTATTAAATCTTAAATCAAGTTCTCTTAATTGCCTTAGATTGCTTATTAGATTTAAAAAATTTGTTAAATAAATGCCTTGTGGATCTACATTTGTTAAATCTAATTGAGTGATATAGCCATTATTATTGAATTTATAATTTATGAATCCAAATTTCGCTTTCAATAATTTGATAAAATAATAGTTTATTAATAATTCTGCAAGATCGTGAGTTTTAAGACGTTCAATATTTTTTCTACTGAAGATATTTTTTAAATTATATTTATTTTCTTGATGTGCAAAATAATTTAGCTTCTCAATCAAAATTGACCTTGATTTTAAATTGTTAATTTTTGATAATGTTGAAATTATTGTAATTAGGCATATTAATTCTCTTTCGTGTTCAAGAGCCCAATTCATTGGTTCTAATGCTCTTTCTAAGAAATTTGTTTGCATCAATAATGCGGCCGTATTTCTTACATTTTTATTTAAATCTGAAATTAACAGATTTTCTAAGAGTTTAAATATTTTTTCATCCTTAGCCTGAATCTTTTCTAAAATTTTTAGGCTTTCTACTCTAGTATCAAGATTATCAGTATTCTCGATTAAAGTAATTAACAATTCAAGAGCTGAGTTAAAATCTAATTCTTTATTCTTTAAATCCTGATAAATAGCTTTTGGAGTTAAGGGCATAAAATTCTTCTATATATATCAAATCGTTCATTTCTTAAATTCTTTCTATTACCATTCCACCTAATCGAATAGGACCTCCTGTTGAATTGTATATCTTCTCTGCTTTTCTTAATTTGGATTCACTATGGGAATAAATTTTAAAAACAGTTTCCCCTTCTTTTATTTTAGCGCCTTGCTTTTTAATTATTTCGACACCTGAAGTCTTAGAGCTGGGACATCCAGCCGTTTTAGCAATTTGATTGATTATTGAGTTGTTTACTTCAACAATATATCCTTCTTTAGGACTAAGAAATTCCTTAACATGAGGACCCAGCATAATATCTTCGGGAATAATGTTTGGATCGCCGCCTTGAGCTTCAATAATCCTTTTCATTTTTTCATAAGCTTTACCAGAACTTAATATATCTTTTGCCATACTTTGACCCATACCTTTTTGAGCTTTACCACTCATTTCAAGAAGCATACCTGCTAAATCAGTAGATTTTTCTATTAAAGAATTTGGCCCTACAGAATAATCACGTAATAGTGTAAGTGCTTCTTTAGCTTCTAAAGCAGGACCTACAGCATGACCAATGGGTTGATGCGCCAGTGTGAGTGCACACTCTGCTTCAATGCCCACATTTGCAGCAATTTCTTTAAATAAATATGCAAATTGCTTTCCTTTGATAGGAGTCGCAAACTTTGTCCCCTCACCTACTGGAATATCAAGAACAAGTTTTTTTACTCCCAATGAAAGTTTTTTTGTTAGAATAGAAGGTATCATGAGACCAATAGGATCCATATGCAACGGTCGTTCAATTTCTATTAATATATTATCTGCTGGTGCGGTTTCAAGAGCTCCACCCCAAATTATACAAGCATTTTCTTCAGCTACAATTTTATTTAATTCTTCCGGAGAAAAAGCAACGGGTGCTAAGACTTCCATGGAATCTGCCGTACCTGAAGGTGATGTTATAGCTCGTGTTGAAGATTTTGGAATTGTTAAACCAGCAGCAGCAACAATCGGTACAATGATAAGAGAGACTTTATTGCCTGGGACGCCACCTTTTAGCAAAATTTACGAATTGTAAATTATAGTGCTATGTTTATCGTAGACATCCATTCCAAAATAAAAGATCTCTCCACTTCGAGTTTCTGACAAAGTCAGAGCGGTCATTTCCTCATTATCCATCCCATTAATCGAAACCCCCGTGATGAACGCTGCCAAATCTATTCGCGATAGAGATCCGGATACTGCATCCGAGATAATTCCATTTATTTCTTCACTAGAAAGTTTTAGTCCTTTTATTTTTTTTTGTATAAATTTAAATGAATCGGGAGGATCAGCAGGTTTTACAGAAACAACCATTTGGTTGTTTAAATCTTTTTTTTCTCTTAGGAGATTACGGAATACTCCAATCTCTCCCGGTTCAACAATAGTGCCTAAGTAATCAATTTGAATTATCGCTACCCAATATTTTTCTTCTATTGTTCTTGACTTTATATTTTTGATAAAGACCCGTTCTCCTGCCTTTTGTCCTAATTCTTGAGCATCATTGATATTTAACACAATATCTTTAGCATTTCCAGTTTCAAAATTTATTTCTTTAACTTTTAATTTCATTTTCAATCATCAATTATTTGATTATAATAATAATTAAAAGATTGATACAAAAAAAATTATTCATAAGTTTAGAATTTGTTTTTTAATCTTTAATGAAATCATTTTGTGATTCTTTTCAATTTCCTCTATTTTGTATAACCCAAAAATGGTAAATTTATATCTCCCTCTTGTTTTTGAATCTTTCTCAATATATCTTTGCTCTATGAACCTGTTTAAGTGCTTATAAATATGTTTAATTGAGATTTCTAAAATAGCTATTAGATCATACGCTTTAAACAGTTTATTATTTGATTTCTGTAAAAAATAATAAATCTTTAGAAGATGAAATTTCCACCTGGCAGTATGAGGAATCTCTAATAATAGTAGAGGTTTGAAATTTATTTTTTTTTGCTCAATCTTAAAATTCGATATATTATTTATTATATCTTCATAATGCTTTTTGACTAATTTTACCTTTTGAACGACTAAATCTTTATTATAGAAATTATCTAAGATTTCTTCAGCAAATTCATAATACCGAGAGTGAATTAATGAGTGACAATTAGAACAAACACATATACAATTTTGATTAATGAGCTGTTTTATTATTGTCTTTGTATCAAAGTGCTCTAAAGCTTCCCATTTTAATTTATTATCAATATCTGGATTGATATGATGGAATTCTAACGTTACTAAGTCGTTTTTACCACATCCAATGCATTTTCCATTATATAATTGTTCAATTATGAATCTTTTTTTAATCCACTCTCTTATTTTTTCCCGGATATGCATTCGATCGAGCTTGTTAGGAATTAATTTTGTATGTTCTAATATTTGATGATTAATCTCTTCAGGAGTTTGATGGAAAAGATTCTCTTGAAGAATTAATTTGTAATATTTGTTCAGATTTGTAGCTTGTTTATTAAGATGGCAATTTGAACATAAGAGAATAGCAGTTTCTTTCTTAAGCAGATGACTTAAGCGATTATAACTCTTTCCACACATATCTCTCCAAGAAAAAGTCTTTTTATGAGGATTTTGATGGTGGAATTGAAGAGAAGGTAATGAGAGGGTATCAGTTTCACATTTAGAGCATTTTCCATTGAAAGCATATAAAATTAGCTTTAACTTTTTTTTGTTTTGTCTAATTAAAGCTAAATCTGAATTACATTTACTGCAATAGGGTCTAACATTTGTTGAGATCTTAGACACGGGATAAAATTTATCATACGGTAATATTTGATGGCATCTTCCACATTCTTTTATTTTTTCTCTTTTATTATCATAAAGTATCTGTTTTCTAGCTGAATTATTTAATTCCACATTTTTTTCAAAAGGATAAGCATTTGTATTAAAGTTATATTCTTTCAAATCTCCAAGAATTGTCTCTTGAAATTTAGGTAACCCTTTCATCTCCCACATATCAGAAACTAGTTTAAATACGATTTTATTTAATAATTAAATAGTTATTGAATCTTCTTCAATATCCATTTTTGAGTTTTCATTTATATAGTCTAAAAGTTTTAATATGATAAATAAAAAGGAGTTATGATAAATAGCTTATTAAAACATTAAATATTATGGTATTCCAAGATAAAAATCAAAATATAAAAAAATCTATAAAAGTTTTAAAATGTCAGAAATTGACAAAGAGTCTCAAAGATATTATGATTTGGTATATAAGTATGTAGAAAATAAAGATTACGATCTAGCCATTGAAACTTGTAAGAAACTTATGGAGTTAAATCCAAATTATCCAAAGGCATGGTCACTAATGGGGTTAGTGTATGAGAAATTGGCAGAAAATGAAAAAGCCCTTAAATACTATAAACAAGCGTTAATCATAGATCCGAATGATACAGATGCTTTAAATGGGATTAAAAAAATAGCATTTTTCGTATTAATGGGATTAAAATGTTTGAAATGTGGAACACAATCTTCATTAACTTTATATGAACATAGCGAATTGGAAACTACTGGAAGCAGCAGAATCGGATGGACTTATTATACTAGTAAGATTAAAATTCCAATATGCAGTAAATGTAAGGATGAGCTCTCGAGGTGGAAAAGTAAACATACTACAAAAAAGAGCTCTACTTTAGGTGGTGTAATGGGGACATACATATGTATAATGATTATTGTATTAATAGTAACTATTCCTTCATTAATTACTAATTTTGGATTAATTTTGATATTTATTCCACTTCTCATACCAATATTAATATTCTTTATTTATCGCATTTTTAGATACAATATTAGACAACAAGATGAGTCTCCTTTTCGATACATTAAGATTCGTGGAAAATTAGTATATGTGAGACCAAAAGGACAAGGTTCTTGGGTTAAATACAATGATTGGATTAATTCTTTAAAGAAAGTATAACTTTTGTAGAAAAAACAAAATACAGATAATTGAAAAAAAAAATTTAATAAGAATTAAATGAAGACAAAGAGGTGAAAAAAATAATATCACTAAGCCAAGAAATTATTGAAAAATCAGGATGTTTTAAATGTGGAACTAAAAGTAATGTATCTCGATATAATTTTGCAATCCAACAAACTACCTTAAAAGGAACAAAAAGATTGTATCAAGTTACTCGTACATTAACATATCAAATGCCTGTGTGTTTTAATTGTCAACAAGAATTTAAAAATTATAGACATGCTCACACAGCCAATAAAGTGATTGGATGGGGAGCTGCAATATGTATAACCTTTATAATATTAATTTTCACACCACATATTGGGTTGAATATATATACAGGTCCCACTCCTTGGGCGGGATATCTTATTTTGGGTGCGGTATTAAGTGGGATTATCTCAGGGCTAGCAATAATACCAAGATATAACATATCTAAGCGTCCAGACAAGATTTCTAAATCAGGAATGTATGTACGGTATGATAAAAATTGGATTTTGCAAGTAAGATCAGAAGGGTCTTCTGAATGGCGATCTTATGATAGATGGAAATCAATGGTTCTAAATAAAGATAAATTTGAAGAATTTGAAAAAGCCTTAAAAGAAATTGATAAGGAGATTCAACTACGTGTTAATGATCATTCATTATTTTATGAGAAGGCTCAATTATTGTTAAAATTGGATAAATATAATGAAGCATTAGAGAGTATTAATAAAGCTCTAGAGCT
>JAEOTH010000046.1 GCA_016839915.1 Promethearchaeota archaeon | reverse complement strand
GGTCATTATATTTTATAATCTATAAACTTTTTAAAAATCGACATTTTTAAGTAAATATAGAGAAGTAACCTTAAATTTAAATGATTAAAAGTTTATTAATATTTTAAAGTATTTTCTTAAAATTGTAAATGAAAGTAAGAAGGAAGGGGTATACTTTTTTTGACAACGACTAAAGATAGGAAGAAAAAAGAAGAAAGTAAAGATGGAGAATATCTAATAACTTACACAAGACATTTAGAGAAACGACTCCGAAACTTAGAAACCGAAAAACAATTACTGGATGCAGAACGATTGAGGTTGGAACAAGAATTACATAGTCTTAGAAATGAAATTGACAGATTAAGAGAACCCCCTTTAGTATCTGCAACAATCATAGATTTTTTAGATGAAAAAGGGAGAGCAATTGTAAAAAGCTCGACAGGACCGAGTTTTGTTGTGAATACGAGTAGAAAAGTGAAAAACGAAAAATTACCTCCTGGAACGAGAGTAGCATTAAATCAAAGAACCTTTGCAATTATGGAAGTATTGCCTACCAAATTAGATCCTTTTGTAAAAGGTATGGAGGTAATTGATTCTATTCCTGATATATCCTATGTAGATGTTGGAGGATTAGAAGACCAAATGCAGGAAGTTAGAGAAACTGTTGAATTGCCTCTAAAAAAACCAGAATTATTTAAAAGAATTGGAATAGAGCCTCCTAAAGGAGTGTTATTATTCGGACCTCCCGGTACTGGAAAAACATTATTAGCAAAGGCTGTTGCTCATGAAACAGAAGCAACATTCATAAGAATTATTGGTTCTGAACTAGTTCAAAAATTTATTGGTGAAGGTGCACGTTTAGTAAGAGAAATATTTAATTTAGCAAAAGAAAAGGCCCCTACAATCTTATTTATCGATGAATTAGACGCGATTGGATCTCAAAGACTTAAAATAGCAACTTCAGGAGATAGAGAAGTTCAAAGAACTTTAATGCAATTACTTAGCGAATTAGACGGATTTGAACAAAGAGGAGATGTAAAAATTATTGGTGCGACAAATAGAGTAGACATTTTAGATCCTGCATTATTAAGACCAGGTAGATTTGATCGTATGATTGATTTTCCCATTCCGGATGATGTGGCTCGAGAAGCAATATTTAAAATACATACAAGAAACTTAACTGTAGAAGAAAACATTGAATTCAAAAGATTAGTAAATCTCACGGAAGGTGCAACTGGAGCTGATATTAAAGCAATATGTACAGAAGCGGGAATGTTCGCAATAAGAAAAGATGCTGAGATGATAATCAATAAAGATTTTTATGATGCAGTAGATAAAGTAATGAATAAGGTTAAAGATCAATTTATGGAATCTCGTCTTTACTCATAATTTATTTATGTTTCACTTGCTTTTTTTAACTTAATAAATTATTTCTATTCATTCCTATGGACACAAACTTTTTAATAGGATTAAGAAAGATTAAGGGAATCTCCGATTATCAATTTGGGCCACCGATTACAGATATTCTTTTTGACGATATGGATCATATTCATTTTGAACGATCCCCCAATACAAATAAAATCAGATATATCTATTATAAAGATAATTTATTACTTATATTAAGACCAACAAATGGTTTTTTTACACTTACTCTTTTTTCAGCTGAAAAAATAATTAAGAAATCTATTTCTCCAAAATTAAGGGTTGTTGTATTGAATGATATTTCAGAATTCATAAAAAAAGGAAGAAATGTTTTTTGCAAACATGTTGTTGGTATTGATGATGATTTGAGACCCTTAGACGAAGTGATTGTGGTAAATCAAGATGATGAATTATTAGGTATTGGTAAACTTAAAGTTCCAGGTCCCTATATAAGATCATTTTCTGTAGGAGTTGCTGTAAACATAAGAAAAGGAGTATATAAATCAACATTTTAAATCGTGATTTATTATATAATTTAAGATATAGATATTGAAGGGAAAAAAATGGTAAAATTGCCTAAAGAGATGCAAGACAAAGCAAAAAGTAAACCTAAACGACCCCAACCAGCCGTAAAGCGAGAGGGACAACAGGCTGGGTCAAGACAGATGAGGAGAAGAATGGCTCAGCAAGGTATTGATATGGAGCAAGTTGATGCCACAAGAGTAATCATAGAAGGGGCTGAGAAAACGTTAGTAATAGATCAACCCGAAGTTTTTTTGATGAAACAAGCAGGTCAAGAAATATATCAAGTAATTGGTCAAGGAGAAGAAGTTTCTCCTGAGAGTTTTGCATTTGAAAGTGAGAAGCCTTATGAAGAAATCAAACCATTAGAAGAATTTGAGATAAAACCAACAATAACAGAAAATGATATCATGTTAGTTGCCACTCAAGCGAATGTAGATAAAAAAGAAGCAGAATCTGTTCTAAAAGATTGCAATGGAGATATTGCTAAAGCAATTTTATATTTTAAAAATCAACCTTAGTGTGTAAAATAATGAAATGATAAAGATTAAGAATTATAAAATTTTTAATAATCAAAAAGCATGCACTTTAATTTTTTATGTCGAAAATAAAGAAAAAACGAATTGTTAGTCCTTCTGCAATTTCAGTATTAGATATCAAATTTGAAAAAATCATCCAGTTTTCAGGCTGGCTATTTTTATTAGGGCTTGTAGGATTTTTCGGTGCATGGTTGTTATTAGATACTATCTTAGAAATTTTCAATTTTGAACTCGAATCTTGGACATTTGCTGTTATCATTTTTACCGGTACAAACTCAGCAATTAGTTTTGGTTTAGCCACAAAATTAAAGAATAATAGAGACAAAAAAAGACAGTATTTTCTTGATTGGCTAGTAGGAGAATTTCTCTTCTGCATGCTAGCAATTTTTACAATTTCCGTATATATATGGTAAATTATTCCAATTAACTCCTAGTACAAAAAAGAGAGAATTTTACTTATAATCATCTCTAGATGGATTAAAAACATCAATAACTTCTGATTCTTCTAATATAAAAGCACCATGTTTTTCATTAGAATCAAAAACATAACTATCTCCCTCGGTGGCTATAAATTCACTATTCTCTGTTAAGAATTTTATTTTTCCTTTAATGACATATCCAATCTGATGTTCTTTATGACTGTGTATAGGGACTTCAGAATTTTTTTCAAGAAAAAAATGACAAAGCATCAATGCATCATTATAAAGCAAGGTCTTTCGAAAAATACCTTCTAATGCCTTGATTGGTTGAACATTTTGCTTATTTATAGGATTTTTTCTCATGATAAATGTGTATTTATAATTTTTGTATATATTTTTTCTTTAAATATACTTATTTTTAATTCTTATAAAGTTTTTATTGTTAAAACTGGTAAAACTTGAGAATGTCTTCGACAAAATTTTATATCAGTTGTAATTAAAGCATGAATAAATTAGAAATTGATAAGCCTCCAAACGATTATGAATTTTCTCGTAATTTTAATAGAAAGATTTTAAAAAATCAAATAAAGAGTTAATAAAATAAGTTTAAATTGGAAAAACAAATAAATTTTTATATCAAAAGAGGTAAAATATTAACGATAATAAAGAATTAATAATTCTCTTAATTCCGTTCATATTACCGACAAAATTTTATAATTAAAAATAGCGTATTATTCCACTATATTATAATAGATTATGTAAAACTTAAAATAGAGGATGATAACCTTTGGTCTTGGTATCAGATTCAAAACCATTAAAAGATAAAGATGCTGAAAAAATAAGCCGGAAATATTTAAATAAATTATTGCCTCGAGTTTTCCGAACTGAGGGTGATGTGGTCCCGTTCGATCCAGTAAAAATTGAACAAAGTCTTATAAATGAGACAGGCTTGGATCAAAATGCTGCGGATAAGATTACTGAATTAGTAGTAAGGAGAATCATTTCTTCTGGGATACGATTTCTCTCTGGCCCTCATATACGAGAAATTGTGTGTTCAATTCTATCAGAACAGCATTTTGAAGATGAACGTAAATTATATACGAGAATAGGAATGCCATTAATGGATTATGAGGCTATATTAGAACATGGCATAAATGAAAATGCTAATCAAGATATGAACCCTGAAAGTATTCATCATTGGGCAGCAAATAGAATATCAGATGAATATGCATTATTGAGAATTTTAGATTCTGAAGAAGCACATGCACACTTATATGGTGATATTCATATTCATATGTTGAGATATTTCGATTTAAGGCCTTTCTGTCAGGAATGGGATCCACGTATGATTTTAGAGCATGGATTACCTCCAGTAGATAGTTGGGCACATTGTAGCAAATCAGGACCTGCAGGAAGTTTACGTGTTGCTGTAACACATCTTGCTAAATGGCTTGGGATTATTCAGGGTGAATTCAGTGGAGGCCAAGGATATGATTATATAACTACATTTTTAGCCCCATATGCACGAGGTGTGTCTGCTAGAGAAATTGAGCAGTCAATGCAATGCTTAATTTTTGAAACTAACCAAATATTTGCCGCGAGAGGTGGACAAGTACCTTTTACATCAATCTCATGTACTCCTACTGTACCTGATGGCTTGTTAAATATCCCAGCTGTTAGCCCCCATGGAAAAATAATAGGTATGTATGGTGATTACAAAGATGAATGCCTGAAACTATTTGATGCTTTAACGGATGTTTACATTCAAGGTGATCATAATGGAAAACTTTTTGCTTTTCCGAAACATGAAATTAAAATTAAAAAAGAATGGTTAAAAGAATTTGAACCATCTTACTTAAAAGTAATGGAGGAAGTTGCAACAATGGGGACCCCTTATTTCCTTAATATGTGTCCAGATTGGATGCCAGATGAAATTCATAGCCAATGTTGTAGGAAATTTTTGAGTGGAGATCAGATCATTGAGCAATGTATTCTTGATCCTGAAAAGAGAAAAAATACAAATGTATGGGAGAATTATGTTACGATTGGCTCATTACAAAGTGTTAGTTTAAATCTTCCTCGATATTCATATGTTTCCTCGAATGAGGATGATTACTTCACGATTTTAGATAATAAAATGGAACTTTCGGCTAGAATTCTTCGTAAGAAATGGAATTTAATGGAAAAAAGACTAAGAACTGGACACTTACCCCTATGTAGTGGAAAAATTAACGATATAGCTATTTTTAACATAAAAGATCAAAACCTCTCTATAGGATTTACTGGGTTAAACGAAGCTGTGAAATCTCTCACTGGATATGAATTACATGAGAATAATTCGGCATATGAGTTAGGAAAGAAAATTCTAAATTATATGGTTGCAAAGTGTAATACAATGACAGAAAGAGATAGGAAGTATTACTCTCTATGGGAACAGCCCGCAGAATCTAGCTCTGGACGCTTTGCTAGATTGGATTTAAAACATTTCCCTAAAAAAGCAATTACTCAATCATCTGGTAAATCTGCTTATTATACTAATTCTGGACATTTTAGATACGATGCTGAAATTCCATTATCAATTCGAATTCAGAAACAGGGTGATTTTCATCCGATTGTTAATGGTGGTGTTATTACTCATATTTGGCTTGGAGAGCAAAAACCAGATATCAATGGTTTATGGGAACTTACAAAGAATATTTGCCTTAATACAAACACCGCTTATTTTGCTTATACAATCGATTTTATTTATTGCCCTTCTTGTCGGAAAATGTTCCAAGGTTCTCAATTTAGTTGCCCACAGTGCCATTCTGGACAAGTTAAGGTATATTCAAGAGTTACAGGATATTATAGTGAAGTAGATAGATATAATCCAGGTAAAAGAGCGGAGTGGGAGTCTCGCAAACGGGAACATTTATTCAATTAATTATATTTTATTTTCTTGATCCAATTGAGTATTCTCTTTTAAAATAAGTCTGAACTTCATTATGTATTAAGTGGTTTTTTCACTTGATTTTTTAAATCATTAAAAAATATTATACTTATGTCTGGGAAGAGTACTCTTCAAGATATTCAACGTATAATACATAATTGGATCAATAACCATGGAGGGTATTGGCCTCCATTGGCAATGTTATCTGCTGTTATTGAAGAAGTTGGAGAACTAGCAAAAGAGATCAATCATCTCGAAGGATATAAGCCAAAAAAAAATAAAATTGAAAAAATTAAGGTGGGTGAAGAACTAGCCGATATTCTCTATGCTATAGTATGTATTGCGAATTACTATAAAATAGATTTAAGTATTGAGCTAGATAAAGTAATTAATAAATATTCGGTTAGAGACTCGAAAAGATTTGAATAAAAAAAAAGTGAATCTATATGAAAATAATATTTGGTCCTGTAATCAAGCTTTTAAATCCCCATGAGTTTGTTAATTGTTGCTAGGATCATATCAAATCATTTTTTGAAATATTATGATTTTACTTGTTAAAACTTTAATTATTCAAAATGTTCCTATTATTAAATAAGGTTAAGTGAAACATTTAATAGAAAAAAGATGCAAGAAAAGGGTTTAGAGAAGCAAGAAATACTTAATATATTGGAGAAAAAACTGGATAAAGATTATTCATATGACTCAGGTTCAATCTTAGGGTCTATGTGTACTAAACCTTTTGACTTTGCTGTGGAAATTTATAAGAAATATATTTCTAAAAATCTCGGAGATCCTGGCTTGTTTTCAGGGACAGCTGAATTAGAGGAGGAGTTAGTAGCAGAAATAGCTGAACTTTTTCATGGAAGAAATATTATCGGAACGTTCACTACTGGTGGTTCGGAAGCAAATTTGATCGCTATGAGGATTGCTAAAAAATTAAGACCTGATATCACTAATCCTGAAGTTGTTGTGCCGTCTTCTGCTCATGTTTCTTTTGATAAGGCCGCTGATCTATTAGGGATTAAACTTAGAAAAGCAAAATTACTTAAAAATTTTAATTTAGATTTAGAACATTTTGAATCGCTAATAACTAAAGACACATGTGGCGTTGTAGGAATCGCAGGGACAACATCATTGGGGCTGATTGACCCAATAGAAGAAATTGGACGATTTACAGAGGATAAAGAAATTTTTTTTCATATCGACGCTGCGTTTGGAGGGTTTATATTACCTTTCTTAGAAGAGTTAAATTACAATATCCCCCCCTGGGATTTTTCTGTCAAGTCCGTTGATTCTATTACAGCTGACCCGCACAAAATGGGTTTAGGAATCATTCCTTCTGGTGGATTTTTCCTAAGAGATTCATCAATATTGAAAAATTTTGGGTTTGAAATTCCATATTTAGCGGGAGGCAATTTTAAGCATTTTCAAATAGTTGGGACTAGATCTGGAGGAACAGTAATAGGATTTTGGGTAATCTTAAAATCTTTAGGAATTAATGGATTTAAAGAAATCGTAAAGAAATGTATGGAGAATACAAATTATTTAGCTAAACGAATCAATGAAATAAAAGGAATAAAATTAGCAACCGATCCAGTTATGAATGTTGTGGGAATTACCACTGAAAATGGAAAAAGTATTTGTCAAATCGATGAAAACTTACGAAATGAAAAATGGATGGTTGGAAAATTTGAAGATTTCAATCTAATTAGAGTAGTTATTATGCCTCATGTTCAGAAAATCCATTTACAAAACTTTGCTGAAGATTTAGATAAGATTGTAAAAAAATTAAATTATGTTTAAAACTATAAATTTTAAACCTATAGCTAGAAAAAAAATATATTTAGGATTAGTTATTATTTATTTAATAGAAGGTTTTAGCGAGAGTTTAATTTCAAAAATCTGCAATCAGAAGTATGCCCAAAGAAAAAAAAAAACTCGGAATCAAAACAACTCGGTATTATACTAAAAATTGCACAAAGTGTAGTTTTGAATATCCTAATTGGTTTACTAATTGTCCTAAATGTGGAGCTTCTTGGGATGATACAGAGATAATTTCTGGAAAAATAGAAGTCAACAAAAAAACAATTAAAATTGTAGTAAAAATTACTGAAGAGACTTTTAATAAAACTATCTTTTCAGTTAACCTAATTTTTAGTGCTGATCAAGGAAAATCATGGTATCAAATGGAGATGGATGCAAAAATGGACTATTATATCGCTGAAATTGCAGAAATCCCCATTGGTTCAGTTATTATTTATTATGTAGAAGTCTGTCTAGAGGATGGAGAAAGAATTATAGAGAATAATGATGGAAAATACTTTTTTTATAAAGTTGGAATACCTATTGAAGAATCCAAGCCTGAGGATCAAGCCTTAGAAAGTCAAATGACTAAAGAAAGCATTACTGAACCTCCTATTAAACCAAAAACCTATCAGAAACCTCCAACAGAAGCAGTCCCAGAGAAAAGTCATGTTACTAGAGAAATGTTTGAATACTCCACAGTCCTTCCACAAGAAGAGATTAAAATTCCAGAAAAGGGTGACTCTCAAGAATATGTTACTGATGAATCAACCATATTTGGAAAACCTCAAACTGATATTGATCCTGAATTAAAACTTTGTATTCACTGTAATTCTAAGATTAAAAAAATGTGGAGCACTTGTCCAATATGTGGAAAATCGCTCTAAAGTGATAAAAAAATTAAACATACAAATTATAGTGGGTTACCACATTTGTTACAAAATTGATAATCACTTGATAACATTGCGCCGCACTGTTTACAAATAATAGTTTCTTTTCCAGATGCGGTTTGTGGTTGAACTGGTTGAGTTGAGCTTCCTATATCTGAAACATTTGGTATAATACGTAATTTACTAGTTTCTTGAGCTTCCGGTTCTTGTTTTGTTGTAAAGGGCATAAAAGCTCCAATTGAGGTTGATGTTTTGTCAGGTTCATCTGTTTTTTGACTTAATGTTTGGAAGAGTGAAGGTGTACTAGCAACTTCTGCTGTTGGTATAGTTGGAATAAGTTTAGTCTCCGGCTTTTCTTTCTTTTCTTTTTTAGGTTTTTCTTTCTTCTCCTTCTTAGCCTTTTTCATTTCTTCTAATAATTTTTGTTGTTGTTCTTTTTCTTCTTGAAGTTTCTTTTCCTTTTCTTCTTTCTTCTTCTGTTTTTCAAGTTTCTTTTTTTCCTTTTTTGATATAACTTGGTCAGGTAAGTAATCCATCAAAGAATCTGATTTAGATTCATCTATATCTTGAGGTGCTGAAAAAGGAGTAAATCTTGAAGAAGTCGTTTCGATGGAGGGTTGTACTTGTGGAGATTGAAAACCTTCTGGTGCTGGAGCAGGAATGGGAATATTATCTGTAAATGGAACCGCTTTTGGTTTATAAGTCTCGTCTCGGCTAGTAAAAACTGGTGGTTGAGAAGAAGTAGATTGTTGTTGTACAGAGAGTTCTTTGGATAATATTTCCTCTGGAGTTTTAAATTCTAAATCGCCTGGTTGACTAACTGGCTCTGGTAGAGGAATATCTGGTTCAAATTCAGGTTCAAGTACAGGTTCTGGCACTGGTGGTGCTTCAAATTCATATTCAGGTTCTGGTTCAAAAGTTGAAACAGTGTGAGTAGAAGCAGGTTCAGGAACAGGGGGAGCTGCATAGTCAAATTCTGGTTCCAATTGTTGCATTGGTGTTGGGTAAGCTCCTGCGGCAGTGATTGGAACTTGACCAGGACTGAATACAATTCCTTTCGCAATTAATTGATCGGGGACTCCTGAACCAATCATTAAACATGCAAGAATATAAAAACAATCACCCACCCCCACACCTGTCTTTGCTGATGTTTCCATATAATACAAATGAAAATTATGAGTGAAATTATTTATTTCCTCTAGTGAAACTGCTCTTTGATCAACTAAATCGCTTTTATTACCAACAAGTAATAATGGAATCTCAGTTTTTACATTTGCTCTTACTTCTTCTATCCATTGAGGAAGATGTTCGAAACTTGCAGAATTTGTAAGATCAAAAATTAACAAAGCTCCTAAAGAACCCCTGTAATACATCGGTCTAATTGAGCTAAAACGCTCTTGACCTCCAGTGTCCCATATTTGAAGCTTTGCACGAATAGGACCTTCAACAGAGTCGATATTAATGGTTTTTACATGAAAATCTACACCAATAGTCATTTTATAGTCTTCTGTGAAAAATCCTTTACTGAATCTGAGAGTAAGAGCAGTTTTTCCAACTCCACCATCGCCTACAACGATCGATTTAAAGAGATAATCATATTCTTCAGCCATTACATGTTCCCACTTAACGTTTCAAATAAATATATATCGCGTTATTTTCTAAAATGTACACGATATTATATAATATTACTATAAATACAAATTTATAATTTTATTTGTATATATGAAATTCCGTTATCTTACTAATAACTAAGCAAGATATAAACTAATTAAATAAAAATATATTCTAAAGTAGTTTATGAGCTTCTTCACATATATCAACATTTTCAACCCATTTGTTGAGTTTATTTAATTCTTGTTGTTGAAATTCATATGAATGTTCACGATCAGGATATATTCCATTTATAACCTCATCCTTATAATCATTCAAGGCACTCCGAATGGCTTCACCGATATTGCCAAAGTATTTAAGAAATTTGGGTTTAATGTCTGTAAAGATGCCTAACATATCATGAATTACCAATATTTGCCCATCGCAATAAGGTCCAGCACCAATACCAATAGTAGGGACGTTAACACTATTAGTAATTAATTTAGCTATTTGCCAAGGAATGCTTTCTAAAACTATTGAAAACACTCCTGCTTCTTCTAAATTTTTAGCATCTAAAATCAATTTTTTTGCTGCTTCGATTGTTTTCCCTTGGACTAAAAAGCCCCCAAATTGATAAATTGCTTGTGGTGTTAACCCGATATGACCCATAACTTGAATATCTGCATCAATCATTGCTTTAATTGTTGGAATAATTTCTGTTCCTCCTTCAACCTTAACAGCTTCAGCACCACCTTCTTGAATAAACCTTCCTGCATTTTTAACGGCTTCTAGATTATCTATTTTATACGAGAGAAACGGCATATCTCCAACAATTAATGCATTTGACACACCTCGGCTAACTGCTTTAGTATGATGTATCATCTCATCCATCGTAACTGATAAAGTGTTTGAATAACCAAGCATAACCATTGATAATGAATCTCCTACAAGAATTAGATCAATTTCACTCTCGTCAACAATTTTTGCAAATGAATAGTCATAGGATGTAATAGTAACTATTTTTTCACCTTTTTTCTTCTTCTCTATAATATCTCTTGCAGTGACTTTTTGTAAGGACATATGTTCAAATAACTCAGTAGTTTTCAAAAATTTTATGGTATTTTGATTATAATTTCATGAAAAACTTTCATATTATTTCTTCTCTAATATGATTTTTTTTGAATTTGATAAACTAAAACTCTCAAAAAATACATTTGAAATATGAATTTGCTTTAATTCAAATTTTTTTAATAAGATTTTTTAACAAAAGCTTCATATATTAATCCTACTAATTTATTAAAAGAGGATGAGAAATATGGTAGATCCTAAAGATATTGATTTCTATTCGTTAGGTTTTAACTTTATTGCTACCAAAACTATGTTTATGAATAATCATAGGAATGGCAAATGGGAAGAGGGAAAGTTAATACCATTCGGAAATTTTGAAATTTCTCCAGCATCTTGCGTATTGAATTACGGGCAGGGCATTTTTGAAGGAATGAAAGCCTTAAGAGCAAAAAATGGAGAAATTACGGTGTTTCGACCTAAAGAAAATGCGAAGAGATTCGTTTTCAGTGCCCGAAGAATGTTACTACCAGATTATGATATAGATAAATTTATTGATGCTGTGAAAAGAGTAATAAAGGCAAATGAAGAGTATATTCCCCCCTATGATAGTGAAGGAGCTTTATATATTCGGCCTATTTTATTTGGGTATGGTCCTATTCTCGGAGTACACTCAGCAGAAGAATTTAAATTGATTATTTTTACAGTTCCTGTTGGACCTTACTTTCCAGAGGGTTTTAAAGGAATAAATTTAGAAATATCAAAAACTTATACGAGAGCGGCTCCAGGTGGGACTGGTTCAGCAAAAACAATATGTAATTATGCAGGAACCATGTTACCAGCAAAAGATGCTAAAAAAAGAGGATTTGCCCAAATTATATATTTGGATGCTGTTCACATGGAATATATAGAAGAAGTTGGTGCTGCGAATTTTTTTGCTATGATTAATGGAAAATTAGCGACTCCAAGAAAGACTGGAACCATTTTAGAAGGAATTACTAGAGAATCAATCCTAGAACTCGCTTCTAAAAAATTGGGAATTGAAGTTGAAGAAAGAGAAATATCCTACAAAGAATTATTTGAAGATTCATGTACAGAAGCATTCTGTAGTGGTACTGCAGCTGTAATTACACCAATTGCCTCAGTTAATTTTGAAGGTAATGAGCGAATATTTAATAATAGAGACCCAGGGGAAATAACTAATAAAATATATAAATTATTAACCGGAATTCAGCGATTAGAGATAGAAGATGAGTTTGGATGGATGACTAAAGTCTGATTTTTTTTTTATTCCTGATTTTTTTAATTAGACAATTTTTCTAATAAAGAATTGAAGGCTTTTTTAACATTATATCCTGTTTTTGAGGATATTTTTAAATATCCTATTATATTAGTATATTTTCTTACCATTTGTAAAATAAACTCATCAAAAACTTTACAATCATTAACATCAATAAGATCACATTTTGTTCCTAAAATAAAAGCCGCAATATTTCCATATTTATCAATCTTACGTATCCACTCTTCTACACCTTCAAGAGTAGTAAGACGAGATAGATCAAATAAAACAAAGGCTGCAATAGACCCGTCAACAAAATTAGTTAATAATTGTTTAAATTGATTTTGACCAGCAAAATCCCAAATAACAAAGTTATATTCGTGTCCATTAATTGAAAGAGTTTTTGAAAAAAAATCAATTCCTTTAGTTAATTCACTTTTATCTTCAAAATTACCATGAATTAACCGATTGAGAAATGAAGTTTTCCCAACACCACCATCTCCAGAGACAATGAGTTTTATTGTTTTTTTCATTTTAGTAATTTCTAATTTATATTTAATTTAAAAAAGTACGAAAAAATATGATTTCCGTAATGGTAGGATATAAAAAAATTTTGCTATTTGTTCATTAAGTATTTACTTAAATGTAAAATTGAGTAATGGATAAGATTACTGTGTTTTTTTTCACTTTATTCTAAGAAGTTGGGAAGAACCTGTACAAATAAGATCTCCATTTTCATTCCATATTTCTGCTTTACAAAAAAAGATGTTTTTACCACTCTTTACACATTTCGCTTTTGCTTTTAAACGTCCGTTAGAGACATTTTTTAAAAATTCAACTTGTAAATCAATTGTAGTGGCATAACCATTTGGAAGAATAAGAGAAAAAGCCGCACATGCACAGGTGGAATCAACAAGTGAAGCCAAAACACCACCATGAATCATTCCATTCTGTGTTAGCTCCTTTCTTATCTGAATTTCGAATATAGCTTCTCCGTTTGAAATTTCCTGTAATTCAAAGCCTAATGTTGAATAATATGGAATTCTCTCATAAAGGAGTTTTATTAAATCAGTCATAATACTTATCATTCTGATTTAAAATTTAATTTTTCCTTTTACAATAATATCTTATAGACAAAAAAATAAATCAGAAGATTTACCATTATTTATTTGATGCTAAAGTATACCATTAATAAAGTCCTCGACCTTAGATTTGAAGATCGAAAAACTCACATTTATGTAAATAATAAATTGTTCATAATGGCTCTGAGTCTTATCATAGAGCTATTTATTAATTTGTTCCAAACTCTTCTCAAGGTAATAATAACTGTAGGCTTTTTTGAACCCAATTTTAGTATATAAATTCATAGCTTCATTATTTTCTATTTCCACTTGTAACCAAATTGTTTTAACTTCATTTAGGAGCTCCCCTTCTTTAATAATTTTAAAAAGCATTGAAGTGGCAATTTTTTGGCGTCGAAAATCTGGATGTACGAACACATCAACGATATATAAAAATCCACGCGGTTCTAAAATTCCCATAAGAGTTCCTACGATAATATTATCATACTCCACTACAATAAAACGTTTTTGTGGAATAATGATTCTATTAGAGAGTGCATCTAATACATTCTGTGCGTTCTGATCTCTTTGAGAATAGTGTGCTAAAAAATTTGAAACTTTATTTACTCGATCTGTGTAAAGATTATATTTGAATTCCTCATTAATAGTTTTATTTATTAATTCTCGAACAGATGCTGTCATTGTATATGTGGTACAACCTAATTTCTGATATCCATGCTCCAATAATTTTATATCCAAATTAACTGGTTCAAAATACTCGGGAAGAGTAAAGATTGCAGGTAATTTATAAGCAGTATACGCTTTTTCAACAAATTTAATATCTCCATCAACTACGTTCATATTTCCAATATAATGTAGAGGGAAAACTGAATTAGCGCGCGATGTCACTCCCCGAGTAAAGCGCAAGATCCACCCATGTAAAAAGTAATAATGATGTGCTGGCCATGAATTCATCAAAATTTCCTGTAGAAGTTTGATATCTGGTTTTTTAAACATATATAGCTAACTCTTTGTTTTTTTCGAATTAAAATTCCTTTTCTTTCCTTTTCTTATTTTTAACAAATAGTAATACATAATTCTAATTTCTTTCCACACTCTGGAACAGAGTTCCAGCTAATCAATTTTCTCTAATTCTAATCCACTTTTGTTGATATTATCTTACTTATTAAAAAAAATTTATTTATATTTACTTATTTTGTATTTTAATTCAGTCCAGTAGTCTGTTGATATTAGATTGTGATAAGGAATATAATTTTTGATTTAGGTAACGTAATATTCAATTTCAAACCAGAGAAATTCTTACGCAAATTCACTAAGGATGAAAATTATATAAAGGAGTATATTTTAAAAGTCATTAGAAGCAGTATATGGTTAAAATTAGATCGTGGAACCATTTCAATTAGAAAGGCTGAAGAAGAATTCATTAAGGAATATCCTGAAGATCGTGAATTTATAGGAATGTTTTTTAGGCATTGGATGGAAATGCTTACTCCGATCCCAGAAAATGTAAAAATCCTACATGACTTAAAATCTAATGGTTATAGAATATACATCTTATCTAATTTTATTGTCGAAGCATTTGATTTTGTAAAAAATCAACATGATTTTCTTTCTCTTTTTGATGGAAAAATCATTTCAGGAAAAGAAAAAGTTATCAAACCTGAGCTTGAAATTTATCAGAAATTAATTAATAAATATAACCTCGTACCAGAAGAGTGTATTTTTATTGATGACGTGCATGAATTTTTATCTCAAGCGAAAATTCTGAATATAAAAACCATTTTATTTGCTCGAAATACAGACTTACGCACAGAATTAAGAAATTTTAATGTAAATATTTGAGTGATTATTACATAGCTTTTCGATTTTTCTTAAACCACTTTAAAGCAAAATTTATTAATTTACGCTGTGAAAATAGTTTAGCTTCTGCCAATCCCACTTTACCTTGAATGTATTTGATTTTTGATTCGAAATCTGTACCTAATTGTTCAAAATCGTCACTATTAAGAATTAGTTCTTCCCATTCTACCCATTTTCTTTCATTATTCATTAGCATTGCTGATCCCGTTAGTCTATATTGTTTCCCAGGATATTCACTTCGGTATTCAGCAAGATGAAGAGAACTATTATTTTCATGGGACACCCCAATTAATAAGATTTTCCCATCAAGTTCATAAATTCGGGCTAATGGAGAGTTCTCACCTAGATCTGTTAATAATTCATGATTTTTTGTAATATATTGAGCATGTTTACCCCACGCAGCAAATGATGATATAGGATGGTTACTACGAAGAACATTAGGCCATTTTCTAAATGTGTCTACAATTGCACCCATTCCTCTGGTAGGTGTTATGTCGGGATGATAAGCTGGCATTTCATTACGAATTTTACTCCACCAATTTTCGGGTACAGGAGGATTTTCCCAGTGAGAGGGTTCCGTATTATCTCCCGAAAATGTAGGCATGATTAGGGTTCCTTCTGAAGTGAGAATTTGCATTAACGCTTTTATAACAGCAACGGGACCTCCTACAGTCCATCCAATCTTGCTTAATGCACTATGCATTATCAGTACTAATCCGGATTTAATACCAAGTGCTTCAAAATCTTGTTTTAATGAATTTATAGTGTTGGGATATTGAGTAGATTTTACTACTTCCCTCTCAGATTTTTTATTATTCTCCGCTCCCATAGTGGTAAGGAATATTAAAAACTAAAAAAATTTTTGTTATTTGTATTTACGACAAAAATACTAAATTTAGACTCTGTTTTTCTTTTTAAATATCCAATAATTAATAGTTATATGGTTGATAATCATAGTTATAGTTTTTTTGGTCAAAAAGTAGGATTAATAATTCAAAGTGCTTCAAAAGAAGAACCTTTTATGTTCTTTAGGCTAATTAAATCCAAAAATAATGGGTCTTGGGAAAAACCAAGCAGTGGAGAAGGTAAAGTAATTAAATTCTCGATAGAAGAAATGGTTTGGATCATTCGAGTGTTAGAAAATGAAGTAAACTCTTGGTCCAGTTATCACACTTTTAAGGATAGTAAAACTCAGATTTCATTTAAATGGGAAGATGGAAAACACGATAAACTATGGGTTCATATCGGTTCTTATTCAAAAGTACTTGAATATGCTCAATTTACAATACTAAATATGCTTCTGAAGCACATCCTAAAGGAAAAAATAGAATTTGCTACTACTCCTACTAGTTACAAAAAAAGCAATCCTAATCAATCAAATAGCCTTATTGTCCAAGAAGAAGTTATTACAACTGATGTAACTTCTCCCAGTGATGAAGATAATGATGATAAACCTAGTAAGATAAAAAATGTAGATGGGTCAATAAAAGGAGAAACTGATAAAGCTTTACTTATTCAATTTAACAATGGATTAGAAGTTTGGATTCCTAAATCCACGATACATTCTGGTTTTGACAATATTAAGGATAAAATGCAGAACTTTGCAATTGATAACTGGATCCTAAGAAAAAATAAAATTGTATCTTAAATATACCATGCCGGAAACAGAAAAAGCACATAAAGATAACCATAGAATTATAATCTACCACGGACATATTCATTTATTATCAAAAAATGATGAAACGGAAGATAGAGAAGATCTTAGCGAATATCGAAATCCTGAATTATAAGTAGGTACTTTTTTTGTGTGATAAAATTTTTAGAGCAATCAATTAAGTAAACTTTTTAAACTTATTTGAGTATTTTTAGAAGTAATTATGTATGATGTTGTAATATCGGGGGCAGGACCCTCTGGATCAAAGTGCGCAGAAGTTTTAGCGAAAGCAGGGTATAAAATCGCTCTATTAGAAAAAGATATAAATTGGCGAAAACCATGTGGAGGTGGCATCCATCATAGAGCATTTTCCTTAGTTCCAAAACTGAGAAAACTTAATATTCCAAAAATTAAAGGAATTGTTATGCATTCAGCAGACTATCATAAGTTAGAATACGAGTTAACAGGTCAAAAATATGGCACTGTAATGGATAGATTAGAATTTGATAATCTAATGAGAAATGTAGCTATTGATGAAGGAGCTGATCTTTTTAATAGAACATTATCTACTGATTTTATAGTAAAAAATAAAAAAAAAATTGGTATAAAAACAAAAACACCTTCAGGGATTAAAGAATATTATGGAAAACTTCTTATTGTTGCTGATGGTATGAGTTCTAAATTAGCGTTAAAGACAGGACTAAGATCAAAATGGAAGACTGAGGAACTCGGAATTGCTAAATGTGCAATAATGAAGGGTGATAACCAATTGGATGAGGAATTTATATATACCTACTTCAGACCTTATAAGGGATATGGATGGATTTTTCCATTAGGGAATAAGAAATTTAATATTGGAATAACTACATTCGGTGAAGATAATTTTAACTATAATTTAATCACAATTTATAACCAATTTCTTAATGATCCACAAATAAAAGAATACATTCCTGATTCGAACTGTAAAATCATTTGGAGTGGAGCCTTTCCTTTTCCTGCTCAAGGAGTATTAGAGAAGAGTCTATATGATGATAATTTAATGCTAATAGGGGATACTGGAGGGTTTGTCTCTCCAATAAGTGGTGAAGGAATTCATACTTCCATAATCTCTGGTAAAGTATCTGCAGAAGTAGCAATAAATTCTTTACAAGAAGAAGATTTCTCTCGAGTTTATTTAAAAAGATATAAAGTCCATCCAGAAATCAAGAAAATGGGTAGAAATTTTAAAATGAAGCGCTCAATGATTAGATTTTTTTATGAGAATAATGGAGAAAACCTTAATAAATTATTATCTTTAGCAGAGAAAGACCCCGAGTTTAAAAACCATGTTGTAGATATGTTCTTATCAAAATCATTACCTTCGCAAGATTTTATTTCAAAAATAAAAGTTGTGAATTGATGGTACTCTAAGTCCAAACTTCACCTAAATTTTAATAAAAGCAACAATGAATAGTTGAAATTATGATTTCATAGTAAAATATTCAAAAATTTACATTATAACAATATTTCTGGTGATTATTTATACAGCAATTACAAAATGTTTCTCCACATAAAAGACAGACAATTTCTTCATTATTGTATATATTCAATTGTTTCTCACAGCGATTACAGTGTCGATATCTCTTAGCAAAAGAAGTTCTAAAATTTAGAAATTTTCTCTTTCTTAATTTAAGCATTATTTCTAACATCTTTAAAAAATAAATGGTTTCTATACTTTATTTCAAAAAAGAACTTTTTAAACTTGTAAAAAAAAAGAATATGCTTTTTTGAATTTATAATTTAAGTAAAGATTTATATCACTACCAAACATCATCACAACTAACCAAATCATCTAAAGAGTTTTAAAACTCATTTAGAGGATATTTTATTTTAAATCTTCAACCAAATTAAGAAAATCGGTATAAGGAATGGCAATCCAGCTTTCGGCGAATGCAGCTCCAGCAGAGCGAGAAAGCAACGAGACTTTAGCAGCATCTTGTTCATTCTTAACTTCAAAAATGTCAAGAAAGTCGTAAGGCCCCAGTATGGCATAATGTGCGATCCATTTAATATTTGGGACTTTTTCTCTAACTAAATTTAGCCACTTTGCTCCTTGTTCTTTTCTTTTCTGCACTAGATCAGGATTTTGTAGCTTAGTTGCTAAAATATATATTGGCATGAAGAAAAATAGAATAGATGAAAATATAAATCTTATTGAAAACAAATTGACCCTTAAATTTTAAGGTATTTCTTAATTTTAAGCAATAATTCCATTTTTAAGGTTCTTATGCTCCTTTAAATCTTGGCAAATATCCATTAAATGGTCATATAATACTTTCCGTGTCCATTTAGGCAACTCGATATCTAATTTCTTCAGTTTTTCTGCTAACTTTTTCATCCTAAAAAAACCCACACTCTAAGCTAAAAAGTCTAATCAACTAATATATTGATTAAAATAAAAGTTATTTAAAATTCAAAATGTGAGTATTAATGCTATGTAAAATCTATCAAAAATAAAAATTAATATAAGCCTTTCAAAAAAAAAAGTCTTTTTACACAATAATTTAAGGCTCTTGAATGGAGCTCATCAATTTATATTTTGTATGGAGTTCTTCAATTATTCCTCTAAACGCATCTTCAACATTTTGTCCAGTTTTCGCCGAGGTATGATAATATCCAATAAAATTGCTTTTTTTTACGATTTTTAAGATCTTTTCATCATTTAATTTGTCCTCATCAATTAAATCAACTTTATTGCCGAAAAGTATAACTGGTATTTTTCCACAAAATTTCTTAATTTCTTTATGCCATTCAACAATATTTTTAAAGCTTTCTTTACCCAAATCATTTTCCTCAAGAGAAAACACAATTATTGATGCCAAACTTGACCTATAAAAAGCAGGTCGTAGGAAATGAAATTCATCTTGACCTGCTATGTCCCAGAAAATTAATTCGCACCGATCACCTTCTATTTCTTCAGTGTATTCAGAAAATTGTGCCCCTATTGTCTGAATATAATCTTCTTGAAAATTTCCTTGAGTAAATTTTCTTATTAAAGAAGTTTTTCCTACGTAACCATCTCCAATGATTGTAATTTTAAATTTAAATTTACTCATTTAATCACTTTTTATATAGATGTGTAACCTAGTTCGCTTTGAAAGTATTACTCTAATCTTTCATTGATTTGTTTGCCAAATTTAATGGCATTTTTTGTTCCGATCCACAATACTTTTCTAAATTTTTTTTGAACAATTACTTCGGCTCCAACTTCTTCAACTTTTGTTTTCATATATTCTAATGCTTTTCCACCACTGAAACGAGCTGTATTGAATACGATTGCTTTTTTTCCACTAAGATTTCCTATTCTCTCTAAGATTTCTTCAAAAGCTTTTGGTGGAAAATTTCCATATGTGGGCATACCAACCATAATTAAATCATAACTCACCGCATTAAGAGTATTCAATTCCGTTTCTATCGTTGAAAAATCTTTATTTTGGAACTTTTCTAACATTTTTATCTTTTCAATAAATTTCCCGATTATTTCGATTGGAAAAAAACTCACTTCATGAGTTACTAGAACACTCGCGATAGCTTCTGCTGTTTTTTTTGTTCTTCCTCCCATTGTAAAATATGCAATTAAAATTTTCATAATAAATAATTAATTTCTGAAGAAATTAATTCTTTTAGATTAGTTATGAAAAAAAGAGAAAAATTATAGTATCTAGAATTTCCTTGACTTACCATGTGTGTCAAAAGCCTAAATCACTTTTTGAACTAATTAATATACAATTGAACTAATTAATATTTAATGGATTTTAATAAATAACTTTCCATTATGAGGAATTATTATGGTTGCAATAAAAGCAAGTAGATTGGAGGTTTTATTTGGATTTTTTGGTGCTTTATTTATTTTGATAATTCTACCAATAACTATTGTATTTACACCAGGATATAGTCCAGTAAAAGATACTGTAAGTATGTTAGGAGAAGGGAATGCAAAATCATTATTTAGCATTGGTTTTGTGGTATGTGGCTCATTATTAATCCCGTTTTATATCTATCTTGAAAGAGAACTAGTAAATATTGCAGAAAACATTCGAAGACTTGCGACAGGAGTTGCGATTTTTACTAATGTGTGTATTGCTCTTGTTGGAATTATTCCAGATCACACTTATATGGATGCGTTTTTAGCTTTTCATGCATTTGTGGCAGGAGTCAGTTTTGTTGGATCTTCAATTTATATTGTTTTATATAGCATCTTAATGTATAAAGGACCTAAGTCAGTAATTTATAGGGGTCCAGCATTTAAGAAATATTTAGCATTTTATGGCTTTTTAATTGGATTTGTGTTGGTACTATTCTTATTCACATTTAATCCATTAATCGAATGGATTTTAGCAATGCTCATAATATCTTGGGTTATTATTACTGCATTACAATGTATTTCGTTTAAGTTTTCTAAGATACCTGGAATATATTATAAACGATCTCAATATCCTGAAGCATTAAAACTATTTGAAAGCGCCATCCAGTTATTAGATAACCTTGATTTGGGCGATGAGCCTATAAAGGAGACTCTTATAGAAAATATTGATTTTATTAAGGGCGAAATGGAAAAGAAACAAAATGACAAAACAAATAATGCTTAGGAAGAAAATTTATTCTGAATTTGATTATTGCTGTATTTATCATAATTAAGCTAAAAGGATCCATAATTTGTTCTATAGAGAAAAATTTTGTTATTCACTTTAATCACTTTTTAAAGATTTATTAATATTAAAAGCATTTTAATATATAACGTACCAGTGTGATAAATTATTTCAATAATTATAAAAGATATTAGAATTGGATTAGTGCTTGGTTTATTTGGCACATTATTTATTTTAATTTTTCTTCCATTAACAGCACTTCTTACACCAGGATTTACCCCTTTAAGCAATACAATAAGTTCTTTAGGATGGAGCACTGCAAATTCGTTATTTGGTATTGGGCTTATAGCGGGGGGTTCATTGTTGATCCCTTTTTATATCTATTTGGAAAGACAATTATTGAATATAAAAGAAAGTGTTAGAGGAGTTACTACGGGGTTAGCAATTTTTATTAATGCTTGTCTTGCTCTAATTGGGATACCACCAGACCGAGAAAATATAGAAGCCTTTCAAGCATTTCATGCATTTGTAACTATTGTTGGTTTTTTAGGATCTTCAATTCATATTGTATTTTACAGTATAATGATGCGCCAAAGTTCTAAGTCATTAAGGTATAAAGGTCCAATATTTAAAAAATACTTAGTGTGTTTTGGCATTTTTATTGGAGTTTTGGTGGCAATTTATCTCATCGTAAGATATATAATATTAGAATGGATAGTTGGAGCTTTTATGGTAATTTGGGCCTTAATTGCGGCACTACAAGGTATATCATTTAAGATTTCTAAGTTCCAAGGAGCATACCATAATAAAACTCAATATCCCGAAGTAATACAGCTATTCAAAGACCAAATCCAGATTTTAGATTATCTTGAGAATAGAAATGAACCTAGAAGTGAAAATATTAAAGAAAATATTGAATATGTAAAGAGTGAAATTAAAAAAAAAGCCAGTGAAACTAGAGGATTATTAGACATATTTCCAATAGAGTAGTTTAATTTGTACATATAAGAGAAAAGAAGATAATATTTTTCATGCTTTATTCTCAGTAATTTGAATAATATTTATGTAAAAACTCTAAAGCTTGTGGAATTTGCCAATCTTCTGCTGGTTTATATTCATATTCGGGTACTTCTGTCTCTTCTGGACCTTTGCCTTCTGAAATTGCCTTTAGAACATTTTTTTTTAGATTTTTAATGAAATTCACCTGTTTTTGTATGTATTTTTTTCCTACCACTGGACCATGTCCTGGAACGACAGCATCAATGTCTAATGTTAACATATATTCATATGATTTTTTCCACTTTTCAGGATTACCAGAGGGATCACTAATAAATTACCATTGATGATTGGATTTTAAGAAAATTTGGGTTGATTAAATAAATGATTTTCCAACCATTTTAAAAATTAAAATAAAAAAGAAATAAAAAACAAAAAAATTATTTAGTTACGCTGTGAAAAGCGAATCCAACATTCCTTACAATTATTTGAGCATTTTCTTTTCTTTTCATTTTTTTTTAACCTTTTAATTTAGGGTTTTTTTTATTAATTTTAATATAGATTTGATTCGTTTTATAGTTTTTATTACGAAACTTTTCACGAAGTTCGAAGTTGAAAAAAAGTTTGAAAAAAAACAGCTTGTACAATGATCAGTATTTCTGTATTATTGACTGGTTATCTTGCCTGTAATTATCACATGTTAATTTTCTTCGTTTATTAATTCATTAAGGCGGATTAAATTGTTATATACCGAAACTCCTTTTTCTGTAAGTTCAATATACTCTTCTCCATTATTTCTTTCAAGATTTATTAATTTTATTTCCACTAGTTTATCTTTTAATCGAAAAAAGGAATTATAATTGCTAAACTCTGTGAGTATTCTATAAAATTCTCCTTTTTCAGCTTTGTACTCTCTAAATTGTGAAAGGACTTGAAAAGTATTAAAAAAACCTCTTTTATTTAAGACTAAATATAACTCCTCAAAGTTCATATAATAACCCCAAAATAAAAATATATTCTTATGAAACCACATGGAAATATTGTACTTATTTATGTTTGCAATTTCGTCGGTAAATAATGAATTGAAAAAAAACAAACAATTATTTTTTTCTGATTTATTTTTAAAATTTATAATTCAAAGAGCTTTTTATTTAATTGAGATTAAAATGGATGAATCTTTAAAACAATGGTTAGCTGAAAATAATATCCAATATGTCTTATATACACACCCTGCAGTGTTTACCGTACCGGAAGCAAAAGTACATTGTGGACATATCCAGGGGACTCATTGTAAGAATTTATTTCTTAAAAATAAAAAATCTGGGCAACTATATCTAGTGACTATTCCTCAAGAAAAACGCTTGGATTTAAATCGATTTCGTAAAATGATAGGTGCTCCAAAAGTGCGTTTTGCAGGACCTGAAGAACTTTCTGAGATATTAGGTATTACAGCAGGTGCTGTTTCTCCGATTGGATTAGTAAATGATATATATCATAAAGTGATATTTATTATAGATGAAAATGTATGGAAAGCAGATGAAATATGTTGCCATCCAAACGACAATACTGAAACTTTACAAATCCCAGGGCCTGATTTCCAAAAATTAATAAGGGCTACCGGGACTTCAATGGAAATTAAAACTCTTCCATATTTAAATTCTAACCCTATTCATGAATAACATATTAAAACAAGAAGTTAAAAAATAATTATTGAAAAAAGAAAAAATAAAGTATTATTTATTTATTAGGGTTTAATCTCTTACTTTTTTGGCTAGTTGTACTACAAGAGGAAGTAATTCCACAGCCTGCATAGCGGGTTCAATCTTATATGATTTAAAGATCCCAGGTTTAGCTATTCTCCATGCATTTACATTATTCATAATATCTTCGACTTTTTCTGCTTCTGATATTGAAATTCCCCAATACCCTGGAGCTATATACCAAGCGATACTTTCTACTCCAGGAGCTGGATATAATTTTTTTTTAAGGAAATCTTGCGCTAAAACAGCTAATTCAGAAGGTTCAAAGTCGGGATTAAGCTCAAAATATGATATAAATTTCATTTTATTTTCACTATCTTTTTGTAATTTCATTAGATTTTAATGGGAAAGGCCTCTAAACTTTACCATTATAAGATTGAATTTTTAATTATAAATAAGTCTAATCAGAAATCTCTTTGTTAACAATATTGTCCAGTCTGACAACATTTTGAAAAAATCAGATCTATGCTACAATGAAACTCCTTCTCGTGTGAGCTCATTCGCTCGACAGAGCAGCACGAGCTTTATCTAAGTTATCTACCCCGAGAACTATTCTGTTATTCTCTGCAAAATATATTAAATCAATATTAATCCCTGCGTTACCTATTTTACGCGCCAATTTCCCTCCTGTTCCAGGCTTTCCAACAACATGACCTATATCCAAAACAAGGACTTCACGCACAGCTCGTACTTCAAAGCCAGCTTCTTCGAGAGCCCAACGGGATGTACTTTCATCCTCCACTAAAATATGAACAATAGCTTCATTCTTTAATGGTAATCCGCATAGACCCTCCATATTAATACCCATTTTACCTAGAGCATCCCCCATATCAGCTAGTGTACCAGGTTCATTTTTCAGAATAATAGTCAAATCTTTCATTATTTTGATCCTCCTATTCAATTCTATATATTTTATTTTATGAAAAAATATTTCATTATCATAAGATTTTTTACAATGCTTAATTATGTCTTTTCCCTATTTAAGCTTTCTTTTAAATTTTACAGGGATCTCTGTAACATTAGATTAAGTGGGGAATTCAACAATTCTATTTAAAGTAATATTTCTAAATTATTCAAATTTTAACATTAGATTTAAATAGAGATCTAGGATCTTATTAGTCAGCTTAAGCGGGTGAACAAATGAAGGCGCGAAAACGAAATTGTCTATTTCTCATTTCAGTATATTTAGTTTTAAACTGTTGTATTTCAGTTCCTAATGTATCTGCTCCTCCTCCACAAGATTTCCCAGATCAATTTATTACTGAAATTTTTCCAAATAGTACTGCATCTTTACAACTTTCTCATACAAATACTATTATAACCTTCAATACGACCAATATATCAAAGAAAATCGATATTTCTTTTGATGCAAACTACACATTAACCAATCAAGAAAATACAACTATTATGCCGCTAATCATGATTTTTTCTTTAGCTATAAATCTCAGTGAAGGTATTTTTGAAGTGTTTGCAAACAATACTCCAATTTCCCACGATTTAATTAATATTTCGAGTGTGAATGAAATTGATGCTGCAATAGATCTCCAATTTGAATGGGATTGGGGATTATATCCGATTTTTATAATTATAACTAATGTTACTCTTTTTAGGAATAGCACATCCATAATAAGGTATCGTTTCAGTGGATCAAAGTATAATCCTTTTGAACTAATGGATATATTTTATTTGATGTATATTATAGGAACATCACAAGAATGGATAGGAGATACAACAGGAAGAGTAGAACTTAGATGCTATGGGAAAGAACCACGATATAGTGGGGGTGGATATGGCTTTTCTCAATGTCAAATTGTTGATATTGATGGAGGAAAGTCCTATATATGTGAATGGAATAATACTTGGTATTTTATGCATATTGGAGTAAAATTTTATAAACCAGCTCCTGCTATTGTAGGAATAATGGAAGTTATAGCTGTTAGCTTTCCAATTTTGCTATCAGCTATAGGAATTGTCATAATAATATTAATTAAACGAGGAGAAAGAAAGAAAAGGAAAATTACATAAAACTGTAAGTTTCCATCTATAAATTAAACGCTAAAATTTGAGATGATGAAATGGGAAAAAAGAATCTTGGAAATTTATTGATAATCGAAGCTCTGATTATATTTATTAGTAGTAGTCTCTTTTGGGCAATAACAGTAAGATTTTTAGAAATATATACCAATACGATTTATTTTGGGCTTATGATCCTTTCGGGAATTTTTACTTTTTCTTTTTTAATCGCGGGTATTATAATGAAGGAAAAAAAAGGAAAGGAAGATATTGTACGTAAAAGAAAATATCATATTCTCGGGACTGTCTACATTATCTTTGCAATCTATATTTTTATGATGATAGTACTTGTCGACAGTCCTGTTGGTCCACCAATCTTAGGTTCAAGGAATATAAATGTCGATTATTACGGATGGCCACATTTATTGTATTTGATGTTTTTGCCTGAGCTTATTTTGATACTCAATGGTATAGGGCTAATTGTAAACCCAAATAATGCACCATTATGGTTAGTGTTAGGGTTTTTTGCACTGATGTTTTCCATGAGTGTATTACAAAATTGGTTTATGGAACTCAATATGGTTTATCAATGGTTCTAAATATTTAATATTAAGAGGGATAACTTGGGTCTGCATATATTCATTATTATCTTTATTTATTGTGTGATTGGATTTCTATTCTTCAAAAACAATATCTAGAACAGTACTCTAAGCGTTTTATATTAATTCGAATTAGGGTGATATTTTAAAATACTACAAATTTTAACGTTACATTTAAATGGAGATCTAGGATCTTATTTGTCAGTTGAATCGGGTGAAAAAATGAAGGTAGGAAAACGATATTCTCTAGTTTTCATTTCAGTATATTTAATTCTAAATTGTTGGATTTCAGTTCCTAATGTATCTGCTCCTCCTCCACCACGACCAGATCAGTTTATTACTGAAATGTTCCCAAATAGTACCGCACCTTTACAGCTTTCTTACACAAATACGGTTCTCACCTTCAATACGGCAGTTATATCCAATAAAGTCGATATTAGTTTTGATGCTAACTATACAATATACAATCAAGAAAATACAACTACTCTAGCGGTGATATTACCCTTCTCTTTAGCAGTAAATACCAGCGAAGTTACAATTGAAGTGTTTGCAAATAATACTCTAATTTCTCATGATTTAATTAGCGTTCCGCTTTGGAATGAAAACATTACGGTAATAGATATCCAATTAACATTGGAGTTTATGGAGATATATCCAGTTACGATATATCCAATTACTTTAATTAAAAGTAATGCTACTCTTATTAAAAATAGCACGTCTATTATAAGATATCGTCTCATATGGTCAGAGAGTAACCCTTTTGAGCGAACGGATATATTTTATATGGTATATCATATAGGAACATCACAAGATTGGATAGGAGATACATCGGGAAGAGTGGAGCTTAGAGTATATGGAAGACAACCTCATTTTCCACTGATGTATATTACAGCACCTCCCAGCCAGGTTGTGGATATTATAGGAGGAAAATCCTGGATATGTGAATGGAATAATACTTTAAGCCCTTTGATGGACATGGGAGTACTGTTTTATAGAGAAGCTTCACCTTTTGTAGAAATGATGGAAAAAATTGCGTTTGGGTTTCCGATTTCTATAGCAATTACCAGTATCGTCATTATAGGATTAATCAGAAGTAAAGATCGGAAGAAAAGAGATATTACATAAATCGGTGAGTTTCAATTCTCAAAAAAAATTCTAAAATGGGAGGTAGTAAAATAGAAAAGAAAAATTTAGGAAATTTATTGGTAATTGAGGGAGTAATATTATTTCTTAGTAGTACTCTTTTTTGGATTATATCCTCGAATATTTTTAGAATATATACATATAATTTTTATACGGGACTTATAGTTCTTCCTATAAATTTAACTTTGGGATTTATAATAGCTGGTTTTATAGTGAAAGAAGGAAAAGTAATAAAAGATATCATAATCGAAAAAAGGTATCTTGTTTTTAGCTTTGTATATATTATTATTGGAGTATATATTTTTATGTTGATATTACTCGTAGACAGCCCTAATGGTCCTCCTATCTTAGGACCCAGTAATATGAACGTTGATATGGGGGGTTTAACGCTAACCGGGTTGGTTGCACCTGAGATTGTTCTAATTCTCAGTGGTATTGGATTGTTGATAAAGGACTCTCGGAAGTGGCTAATAATAGGATTTATGATGCTATTGCTCTCTATGGGAGCGTTACAATTTTGGTTTGGTTCAATCAATTCCATCTATGAATATATGGTCATGAGGTTTTAATATAATTCCTTGCCCGATACAATTACTAAATAATTTATTTAAGATTGGATGATACCAGAAAAGCATGGTACACAATAGGATTGTGAAGGTAATAATTCATCACCTGTATAATATTTTAAAGACTAACATTTATTAGCTCCAAGCATCTTACATATTAACATCAAGCAAGGAATTGTGGTATTGCCGTTCGTTTTCATTCGCGATAAATTATCATAGACAATAGATGGCTCAAACTTTAAAAAATCATCAATGATTTAATTTTAAATTTTTATCTTAAAATTTTTACAATTTCTAATTATGCATTTACTCTATTTACAACTTTCAGAAGTTGTTCTGAAAGAAGCTTTGTTTTTTCTCACATCTGGTTACGACACTTCAGCAGAGCGGAGTTGCTTCACTTATTGCTTCGAACTTCGTGAAAAGTATAGTATAAAGAACTAAATAAGGAGGTTTATATATTGTTAAATTAACAAACTCAAAAAAAAATTAAGAAAAGGGATTTAATATGAATGAATTAGAAAAGCAAGTTTCTATCCTAGAAGAGAAAACTGAATGGGATGATAATTTTTACGAAAATTCTAAAGCAAAAGAAAGTTTATACGTAAACTTTCAAGAAAATCAGCCGGATATAACACTAGAGAAAAAGAAAGTAAGTACCAAGAGAACTTTGACAGGGAAATATTATAAGCATTTATTCCGTAAAAATCCAATCGTTTGCTTATTAATAATTGGGAGTATCTTAGGGTGTGCTTTATCATTTTATTATCTTTCGGGGAGATGGGATTTATGGTGGTGGATTCCACTAAGTACATTGATTCTTGGACCAATAGGTATGGTCTTTATTGCTTTAATCCTTCCTTTTACTCCCTGGATAGTTTATATCATACTTAGAGTTATCTTTGAAATAATTGCAAATGCATAAAATCTAATTATTATTTTTTTTTTTTTCTAATTTCTTAAAATTTTAAGATATTATGTATATAACTTTTTTATATATAATCTTAGCATTTCAACATTTTCAAAGTAAAATAAGCTTTCTTCCTCACGAAAAAAAGGTGTCAATAAACCTCCCCTTTTTAAGACTTCAGTAATTTCCACATCTTTTAGTACAAAGACTTTTGTCTTTTCAGAAAATTCTTTAAAGGAAAGGATAATTCCCATTTCAATCATATGGCCTCCTTTATCATGTTCTATAATCATAATGATTTCATTCGAGAATTTTGCAATAAGATCAAATTTTAATACCAAATTCTCAAGGTGGGTGCGTCTAAATTCTTTTTCAAAAAAGCCAAGGTTATTTTCAATAGTATTCACAATTTTTTGTACTTCCTGAAGAGTGATAAAGGTATCTTCACTATAAGACCCACATATAAAGATTTTGTTTTTATTCAGATCGTAAACTGAAAAAATATTAATAAATTCTTCTAAAAAATCTTCCCATGCATTATCATGTGAAACTTGCATTCTCTACTCCCAACAAATATATAAAATAATTGAGAAATTGATTTATATTATAAATTATTATATATCAATAGTGATTGACTCAATTGATTTTGAGTTAAATTTATATATGTGCTTATCTGTATTTAGTATGGAAATAGATGAAAAATTAAATATAAATGATAGGAGGTAAAAGATTTGGACACTCCTAAAAAACTTGAAAATATGAGGAAAGAATTGGAAATTATATCAGAGAAAACCAGGTATAAAATATTACTCACTCTATTAGCTAGTGAGGAGTCTCTCTCATTCAGTCGATTGAAGGAAATTTTACCATCGGTTCCGGAGAATAGCTTAAATTATCATCTTAAAATCCTTAAAGAAAACGATTTCATTAAAAATGAGAAAAGAATGGGGTATAAACGCTCTGAACCTCGCTCTTTTTATTCTCTAAGTAAAAAATCAATGGAGCTACTTGGAAATCTAGGATTAACTGATGTAAAGAAAGAATTCCAAGCGTTATTTAAGCAGATGATGTAGTTTTATCGGTAAATAGTATAGTTCTCTCACGAACTTTCGATTTTAAATTTATGAGTAAATTAAAATAAATGAAGAATAAAAAATTATTGGATAAAAGAGTAGATTTATATATTTGCCTAGTAGGAGGGTTATTGTACTTATCACAAATTATCATTGTTTCTGTACTGAGAATTGGATTATCTGAAGGTTGGTGGTTTTATCCAAATATCTTGATAGTTAGCACATTAAGTCTAACTGGTGCAATTATTGGACTGAAAGATAATAAATTTAGCCCACTTCTATGTGTTATTGCTGGGATAACTGGATTTATATCTCTTCTAATGATGGGATCTTTTATATTTTATTTTTTCCCATTATATATCATTGGGGCTCTATTTAGCTTTTTTGGAGGAATTGTTGCTTATTTTAATCTTGGTAGGTATTGATAAGCATAGATTAAATTATGCACATACTACTATTTGCTCTGTCTCAAGCCAGCTATCTGTAATTACAGCATCAGATCTATAGTCTTGGCATATAGCTTTATAGTTGAATAAGAAGTCTGCAAAATTATCGACTGTGTCTACAATAAATTCTGTATTTGATAAAGAGTGAGTATTAAGGAAAGTCCAATCACATTTACCAACCTGCCATTTACCATTAGCATCAGTTCCTATTTCAGCCTTTATTGCAATTCCATAATTGTGCATTTCAACCTTCTTTCCATCGCAAAAATTTCCTAAAGAATATGCTATTAATTTATTATCGTTTTCAATAGGAGAAAACGATACTGGTTGAGGAGAGTGTGAATGATGACCAACTAATGCATCAAATTTGTTTAATAATTCTATACCCTGCTTAATAATTTCTATCCGAGGATATAATTCCATTTCATAACCCCAATGTGGGAATAATATATTGAATGAATCTTCCCTGAGATATTGATTTGAATCTTCTAATTTTGTTAAATAATCACAAGGACGGTTGGACCATTGAGTCCCCCCTATCACTCTAAGATCATTTGTTAAATCAAAATAAGGTGTTTTTTCAGTACCAAACACATTGAAACCTCTTTTTCTTAATTGGTATACAGAATCTGAGAAATTTTCCTCACTAAAATCCCCACTATGATTGTTTGCAGTTGATAAATATGTTTTGTTTGGAGTAAATAGACTTTCTAGAGCATCCATTATCTGTGGTTTATGACGCTTACCATTAATTAACCTTTTCTCTGAAGTGAGTGTTGCCTCAAAATTTCCAATAAGAAAATCTGACCCATTTACAAAACTTTTAACACTTTCACCGATGATTAAATCTCTTAGATTCATATCCATTATATCTCCTATAAAAGATATAGTATATTTTGGAGAGATTTTGTTTAAAACAGAACTTTTAGCAATATATTCAACATTACCATTATTATCCGTTTTAGGACCACAAATAAGTCGTTTGAGCCACCCTAAATTCTCCTTCAATGGATAGGGAGATCCAAGAAAGTTTTTCTTCCCTAGAAGTCTATTTTTATTTATTTTTAGCATGTATTTTATCTAGTTAAGATTCGCTAAATAGTTTCTATTGCGAGACTTTTTGGGAAGTTCGAAAGTAAGAGAAAGTTTTAGAATAGATTTTTATTTTTTTCGAACTTACTCCTCTTAAGAAAAATTAAAATAAGAGGAAAAAGAATTTAGTTTATAAAATTAGTGATTAATCTAATAGCTCTTGAGAATAGACAATCTTCGTATTTACCAAGTTTTAAAAGGTCAAAATATAAATATGTCAAAATATAAATTTAACACTTTTTTCAAGAATTGAATATATCCTTAATTTATTATCAAGCTAATTGATAAAAATTCTATATTCTTTGGTAAGAAAAAAAAAAAAAGAGATTCTAATTTTAGCTAAATTTGGGTAAAGTTATTATTGAATTGCTTCACTTACAAGCTTTTCCTTATAATCTTCTCCTTCTAAAACATGCAGTTCATAAATTGCTTCTATTTCGATTTTAGGGCCTTCAAGCTTATCAAATATTTCACGTATTGCTTCAGGGTTTTTTGCATCCCATTCACAATAGAGCTTTTCTTGCTCTGGTACTGCCCAACTTCTTACCCAATCAGCATCACTTGTATAACTTGCCTTTAACTGTTTAAATAATTGATTTTTCTCGGGAGGAAGGTTTACCATCGCTTTTATAATCTTTTTATCAATTGGATGAATTACAAAATATTTTGGCATTTTGATACCTCTTTTCAAATTTATTGGATTTTCAGTTATTTTTTTAGTTAAATTATGAGTATAAGATAAAATTAGATAGTAAGAAATTTAACATTTGTGTAGAATAGTATTGAATAATAATAGGAGCGTGGGTAAATAAGAGCAGGTGCAAATAATTTAATTTCAATTTTTTAAACCCATTATTTTTCTATAGAAGTCCAAGACTCTATTTGGAGTCTTTTATCTAAAACTACTAATGCAATCTACTCAAAAGTAGAATAACTCGAAATCTAACAAAAACATCTGATTTGAAAATTCAATTTTCAAATTACTAGAATTTGATATTGTTAAAAATATGAAATTTTAGAAATATTTTTACTATAAGCACCAATAGGTTTTTGTAAAGAGGGCATTCACCAATATCTAAATCTTTATCTTAAACCTAAAAATGGAATTTTATAAAAAAATAATTTGAGGTGATTATATATGCAAAAAGAAACTGCACCTACATTTAAGGAGTTATATAAATTGAAATTCGACCAAGATTGGTGGACTGATCCACCTAGAGTTTTCCTTAGAGTAGTTGATCAAGAACAGTTAATTGATATCGCTAAACTCGAAATTCGATATAGGATAAATGACCTAGAAAACAGATTGGAATTCTATAAGAGTCTACCAAAAATATAAAAAATTTAATTAAAATGTCCAAAAATACAGTTATTTTCATCAGTTACGATGAACAGGATAATTTAGGAGTATCTTATCTTTCCACAATGCTAAGTTTAAGAGGTTATAAAGTTAAAATTGTGGATTTTAAGTTGAATAAGGAGGAAATATATAAGCAAATCAAAAATGTGGATCCAATCATTATAGGTTTTTCACTTATTTTTCAGTATCACTTTTTTAGAATGTATGAAATTGCGAAATATCTGAGGAAAAACGGTCTTGACTGCCATTTTACTGTAGGAGGTCATTACCCTAGCCTCAGGTTTGAAGACACTCTAAATCATATACCATATATAGATTCTGTGGTTAGATTTGAAGGAGAATTTACAATCTGTGAACTAGTGGAGAATCTTAATGAAAAAAAAGATTGGAGAAAAATTAGGGGAATTGCATATAGAAACAATGGGACACCAATTTCTAACGATTTAAGACCTTTGATACAAGATCTTGATACTTTACCAATACCATTAAGAACTAATAATAATAGACATGTGTGTATGGGAATAAATGCAGCTTTTTTAATTGCAAGTAGAGGTTGTGTTCGAAATTGTTCCTTCTGCAGTATTAGGAGATTTTATCAATTACCAAAAGGTAAACTCAGAAGAAATAGAAGCCCTACAAATGTTGTAAAGGAAATGAGAGAACTATATAAGAGAAAAAAAACGAGAATATTTCTATTTCAAGATGATGATTTCCTTCTTACAGGACGGATAGGACAGAAATGGATTCTTGATTTTATTAGTGAATTAGAAAGTCAGGGATTAGCTGAAAAAATTTTTTGGAAGATAAATTGTAGATCTGATGAGATTAACACTGAACTCTTTAATATATTGAAAAATGTGGGATTATTTCTGGTTTATCTTGGAATTGAATCAGGTAATCAAAAAGGACTGGAAGTTCTGAATAAACAATTAAGTGTTGAAGATAACATCAATGCTGTTAATATTTTAAATCAACACAACATTTTATATGAATTTGGATTTATGTTATTTGATCCTTCAAGCACATTCGAGTCTATAACAGACAATATCAATTTTTTAAGAAAAATCTGTGGAAATGGAAGTTCACCCGTTACCTTCTGTAAAATGATACCCTATGCCGAAACACCTATAGAAAAAAAGCTTATGAGTGAAGGACGTTTAAAGGGATCAATATTATATCCTAATTACGATTTTCTAGATCCTAGATTGGATAAACTATTCTCTTACTTGAGTAGAATTTTTTATAAATGGATATTTACGAATGAAGGAATTCTTGTAAAACTGCGGTGGCATCGAATGGAATTAGCTGTATTGAAGAAATTCTATGCTGAAACGAAAAATATTGCTGGATATGAGGTGTATTTAAGAGAAATCATTGCCTCATATAATGATTTGTTTTTTGATGTAGTTGAAGAGGCAACCAAGATTTTTGAAAATGATGGTTCAAGCTCCCAGGAACAACTAGAACAAATAACTGATTATTTGCAAGAAGAACAACGAAAAATATATTCTAAATGGTATAATGGTATGATTGAATTCCAGAAATATCAAAAAACTTAATTTTTTTTTTTTTTTTAATCAAGTCTTCTTGAAAAATGATAAATTGAATCATTTAAATAAAAATTTAATACTATTGAGAGTAACGGGCTAAATAGGTCGCCCGAAAGCTCCCTGATAATCATAAAGAAAAATATTTACCAAATCTTTAGTCTGTTCTGTGAATGGGTTGATTTAATGCAAGTAAATAGTAAGAGTTAAAATCCACGCTTTTTAGTTTCACCACAACATCAATAACAATACCCGGCCCCTATTTTGGACCATTTCGAAATACCATCTCAAATGTGTTACCATATATTTTATATTCATTTGTAGCTAATGTTGAACTTATTTCTAGTCCATTAATTATCCATAAACGTTCAACATTTATTGTTAAAGGGAATTCCATAACACCAACCGCATGAATTTTTATAATAACAATTAAAGGTTTTCCATCAGGAGGAGTAACTGGCATAAAATCACGCCACATATATGTCTCTAAAGTAAATGTTTCATTTCCTATATGTACTTCTTCTGATGCTGTATATATACCAAATTCAATATAATATTCCCATTTAGCAGTTGCAGGGGGCCAGTAATAGACTAATAAAAATGTAAATAACCCTGAAAAACCAATGACCACTAGTACTAACCCAGCTCTTTTCCTCAACTGACTAAATAACCTTTAAATTTCTATTATACAAACAAGATAAGGAGAAATTTAAACTCTTCTCAGTTTATTTTGAACTGTTAAAATAAATAAAAAATTTAAAACTTAAAGAACATACTCCTTCTCATCTCATCCAAATATAGATATTATTTAAATTTCAATATAATTTATTTCCAAGAAGCGATTTCATGTACAAATATGATTAAATCGAATTAATTTCCATCTTTTAAATGTCGTCTGGTATTCAATTTCCATAATCCCACATGTATCTACTCGAAAATCCCATCGGCGATACACGGCAATTCCTAATATGTAGCACATTAGCAGTCGAATCAATCCATCATGGCTAACAAGAATAATATCTTCCTTGGATGCCTGTTTGTCTTTAAAAAACGACTCGATCCGGTTTCGAGCATCTTCTCCGCTCTCTCCTTCGGGAAATTGAAAATCACGATCCCTATCCTTAAAAGCATTCCAAACATCGGGATATCTCTGCTGTAATACTTGCTCAGATAATCCTTCGATTAAACCATTATCAATTTCGTTCAAGCGACTATCAGCAATCGGTGATATCTTCTTTTTTTCAGCAACATTTTTAATTGTTTGTTTAGTTCGAATATATTCACTAACATAAATTTTATCAATCGGCTTATCTGAGAAGTATGAAAATAATTTTTGTGCCTTTAAATGACCTTCTTCACTAATCGGCTGATCTTGATGCCTTAGATCAGGATTATAAAAATCTCCTTGTTCTTTATCAGCATGCCGAATTATATACCATTTCATTGTAAAATCCTTTTTCTTTTTATGATTTCTATCTACTAATTATACCCATAATTGTGTAAAACAAATTAGAAAAAGCTTCAAGTTTATCTCTATCAACTGGCATACTCACGATTGAATTTAGAAGCTCTGGATATTTTTCCCTCATAAGTTCGTTTCTATTAACAGCCATTTTTGGTATACTTTACTTTTTGTCCTTAATACTTGATAATGCAGAAGCTGTTTATTAAAATTACTTAGACTTGATCTAAAAAAAAATTTAAATATCTAATTAACAAAAATAACATAAGAACTTAAAACAGAATCCTTATGAAAGCTTTCAAAAAATCGTATTTGATTGTATCTTTTTTATTACTATTATCTCTAGGTTATAACCTGGAAAATACTCATTTAGATGAAATTCAACATTATAATTTAGAATCTTCTGGTTATTGGAATATACCCTTTAACATTCACATTTACAATAATTGGTCTGAAACAGCATTAACTTACGATTGGTGCTCCGGTTCAGGTAATTGGACTGATCCATTCATCGTTGAAAATATTACTATAGATTTTCCGTATTCTGGAGCTTCTATAAGTATCGAACAAACTTCCGATTATTTTATAATAAGAAATTGTACCTTTAGCAACGCGTTATTCGGGATTCTCCTATATAATGTAGAGAACGGTCATATCGTTAATAGTACGTGTTCGAACAATCAGGAATCAGGGGTTTTTTTATACAACTGTCAAAACATTACGATTGATAGAAGTTGTTTTATGGATAGTTGTGTTGAATCTGGGAGTGCAACTGGAGACAGTGGTATTTATTGCTTTCAAAGTTCAAATAATTACTTTATCAATAATCTATTTTGCAGAAACAATTGGGCAGGAATCGAGATGCAGTTCGCGTCCTCTCGTAATTTGATCTTGAATAATACTTTTAAAAATAATTATAAAGGCATATATATTGCGAGTTCTTCTCACAGTAATAACATAACTAAGAACATAATAAAATTTAGCGAGGAAGGGATTTTTCTGCTTCATTGCTATAATATATCAATTCACGATAACACTATAAGTAGTAATCATCTTGGAATATTCTCCCCTACTCGATTTCCCCTCACCACCCAAGACTGTAGTATTACCGATAATCTAATTTACAATAATACTAGCTCACATATTTTTTTGGGGGCTGGTATTAATGCACTGATCTCAGGGAATGAAATCTCAACCAGTCGCACACACATAGGTGTGCATTTTTTCAAAACCAATCACTCTCTTGTTACGAATAATGTAATAATCAATAACCATGAAACCGGAATTATGATAATAGAAGGCGAACAGAATATAATTTTATCTAATAAAATATCAAAGAGTCAAACTGGTATTTATATTGAACGTAGTAGCTATAATAATATCACTTCGAATCGCATATCCGATTGTGAAAAATGCATATTTCAAGACGCGACTAGTAAAGATAATATAATTGAGGATAACGTCTGCATAGAACCAAGTATAGGAGGATTTGATACACAGACAATAATATCTTTGATTTTTTTTATATCTATAATCTCAATATTTATTGTAAAGAAAAGACAACGACATAATAATGATTGAAGTGACTTTACATTAGTTTTTTTAATATTTCCTTATAGTTTGAATGAATTCAAACTCCATATAAAAAAAGGAACAGATAGAAAATTTTTCAAACAAATAAACTATAAATTAAAATATTAAGTTATTAAACTGAAAGTTACCTAGAAAATGGATGAAAATAGAATAGCTAAAATTATTGAAGATTATATTCAAGGATCTCAGCGATTAGATGATATTAAAAAACAAAATGCTATACAGAAATTAGTTGAAATTGGAGAGCTTTCAATCCATTACCTTATAAAACGTCTTGAAGATTCCTGGGATGGTTTTGCGGGTTTTTTTGAAAAAATGGGAGAGACTGCATTCGAGCCATTAAAGAAAGCATATCAATTGAGTTTTAATAAGGAGTTCCGAATACGAGCTTTAAAAGCATTAATCGCTACAGGAGATCCAAGGATGAAAGATTTTGTTATTGATGCTATAAAAAAAGATAAAGGATTAAGAGGTGCAGCGTTAGAAGGTTTACAGAATTATAATTCACCTGGAATGCAAGAGGTTCTATTTTCTATTATACTAGACAAGGATATTTGGGCTAAGGAAAAAAAAAAAGTTCATGTAATTTTAGTCAGAAACGCTGCTTATCACACAAAATATGCCAAGATATTAGTAAAACTATTACGGAAGAAAGATACTTCTTCTTTGGAATATGTAGATATTCTGAATGGATTAGCAAAATTAAAAATCAAGACCGTTGAGCTAGATCTAATTAACCTTCTTAGTCAAACAAGCCTTAGTTTAAATGAAATTAAAAATGCAATTGTAGATGCACTTCACGAAATCTTCCCCGAGAAATATGGGGGTAAAAATATTGAACAAATATTGAACAGCTTATCGGAAGATGTTAAAGATGATCTTTCTAATAAGTTAATGGAGAACTTTACGAGGGAAAATATAACTCTATTAGTAAAGTCAGATGACAAAAGAGTCTTAGATAAATTAAAAGAAGGATTAGTAAACTTATCAGGATCAGTTAGACAGGCAAGTGCTACAGGATTGTTAATATTTTTGAATAAGGTATATACTGAAGATGAGGAGAAATATGAGCCTAGATTCACAAATGACAACTTTGGAAAAGCCTTTAACATAGTAGAAAGTAAATTAAAAGAGCGAATTCTTTCAAATCTCGAGAAAATTGCAAAATATAATAGCAATTATTTCATTCAAAGGAAAGCCATCCAACATTTAGCAATAATAAAAAATGAAAAAGCTATTAGGATTCTAATTGACTGCTTAGCCCCTTCTCGATATTATAAAGGAGATCTTGCAAAAGGAGACTCCTCGGAAAAATATAATGATGAGAAGTTAGTGGATCAAGTGATAGATGAATTATCTGCCTCTCAATATCCCCAACTCAAAACTCTACTGATCGAAGCATTAAGTAGCACCTGTATCTATAAAAGTTTAGGAGCAGCACAGGCGTTAAGTGCTATTTATAGGGAATATCGCAGAAAAAATTTCACAGAAATTGTGAATTCTTTAGAAGATAGCCAAAAATCGGAAGTAATTAGCTCTCTACAAAATATAATAACCGGTGCTGTTACGAAAGGCAAAAAAAAAGCAGCAAGGTATTTATTAGAGCTAGAAGGAAAAAATGCAGAAAAGTATTTTATCCAAGCATATTATATAGCAGAAAAATATAGTTCTTTACACGATTTACTATATGAAATACTTATTGAAATTAACGACCTAACGAGCAAAGATGAAATTAAAAAATATTTCAAGACACTGAAACCTGAAGAAAGTGAAGATGTTATCTACACAAAATACGAATCAATTATCGCAATCGATAATAAATACGATTTTAATGACGAAGTTAGACCTTATTTGAGATGGGTTCATAAAACTTATCCAACATATAGTGATAAGAAATTTCACCAATTAATTGAATATTTTCCTAATGACGTTAAAAAAAGGATTTTTAAGAGTTTATTTTCCTTATTCAATTCAAGTTATATGGGCGTTATAAAACTAGCTTTAGAAAGATTGTCGAAATTCTATAATCCCGATGGAACAAAATCTTTTGGGGAAGTTGTTTCTAACTTCGATTCAGAGATAAAAGAAATTCTACTGAATGAATTAACAATTTTGATTGAATACGAGCCTTTTGTAATTGATTATCTTGTCCAAATTGATGATGAATCACTTGAAGAAAAACTTATAAAATGTTTCATTCAAACAGCATCAAAAAACCAAGAAACGGTCGCCGTAGCGTTAGCAAAACTAAATCCAAAATATGCAAATAAGAATTACTTTGAAATTTATAGAATGCTTCCTGACAGAGAACAGGAGAGAATTCTCGAAGTTTTAGATGAAAGAATCAAAAAATCAGGAGTATATCATAAGGCTGAAAGTTTGCGTAAATTGTTCGCACAATTAAAAACATCTGACCTAAAAGAACAACTTGAGTACTTTATTAGCACAAGAAGTGATGGCAATATTGAAGAAACGGGAGAAAAGATGGTAAAAATGAAGGATAAGAGAGCTATAGATTTGTTGTTTAAAGTCTTGGAAGAACCAGAATATCCCCATTATCGGGGAAATATCATCTCTCTTTTAGGTGCCTTTAAGGATCCTCGTGTAATTGAGCTACTGAAAAAAAAAATAGGAGTAAGTGCAGACTATGATGATCGAATCATAAAAGCAATCTGTGAAATTGATCCTTCTTTTAAATTTAAGAAAATCTCTGATTTTTTCCTAAGTTTAGAAGAGGAAGAGAGAAAAAAATATATCCAACGATACATAGATAGTTATTCAGATACAAACCATACCATCTCAATTTTTCAAGAAACTAAAGAAAAGAAAGCTTTAGCTTTATTAAAATCAACTTTAACTCACTCTGACTTAAATACGAGGGAAGCTGCAGCTAAGGCCATTGGTGTTATAAATAACATGGAAAATATTACATATAGTGCCGTGATTAATTCACTAGGTTCCAAGGAAAGAATAGAAATTGTTGACAAACTTATTACTAATTTTCCAGAGTGCCCTAGTACGGGAGACAAGAGTAAGGTTACATATGCATTGAAGTATTTAGATCAATTTTCGGGGATAAACGATGATAGAGTAATACCTTTTATTGAATTGTATATAGATAAATTTGGAGATTCAGAATGGGCAGCCGCACAATTATTAAGGTTATTTGATGATGATTATAAAGAAAACAACGTTCTTCAAATACAGCGGAAATTTGGTAAGGAACTTAAGCCATATTTTTTACATTTTGTAAAGAAATACCTTCAAATTGGTTGAGAATGCAACAATCATAGATTTTTAAAAATTTTTCTTTGATGGTCTTTATTTAGATAATCCCCCTCAGGAAAAAGACTTTCTACGAATTTTTCTAAACTAAAACTCGGTTCCTCTTTGCTTTTTTTCGCTTGACAATATTTTTTAAGTAGTTTTGCTGTGATAAATTCATCGTGTGTATAATGTGATAAATATTTTACAATATGCGATTCCAGAATTGGATTTTTTTTCATTGTAAGCTGTTCTAAACTCTCAAACTGGTCTAAATCACTTACATCTTTAATGTTATTTTCTGAAAGATAGAATTCTTTCAACTTAACTAGATGAAATATTCCTTTAATCTCCGATATATGGTTTTCAGAGAAGCCTAAGATTTCAAGCTTTTTAAGATTCTCTAATCCCTTAATTTTATTAATATGATTCGCGGAAATATAAAATTTCTTTAAATTTTCAAGCGTATCAAGTCCTTTTATCTCATATATACTGTTTTTTGAGATGTAAAGAGTCTCAAGATTTTTAAGAGTTTCTAAACCCTCGATCTCCCTAATGTTGTTGTTACCTAATGATAAAGATTTTAATTTAGTACAATGTTTAAGGCCCTCAATCTTAGAAATTTTATTTACACCCAAATTTAAAATCTCCAAATTGATGAGACTATCTAGTCCTTCAATTTTGGTAATCATATTAATACTTAGAATTAATTCTTTTAAATCTGTATGCTCAGCTAATCCTGAAATATCATTAATATCCCTAAGTTTTTGTCTGGATAGATCCAATTTATTATTAATAATGTAGAACTGTTCTCCTTTTATAGTAACATATTTTAAATTTTGCCATGCTTCTTTATCTATTATTACCAATAAATCACGAGCAGAATGTTTTATTTTTGTGATCAAACTTAGCTTATGAAGTTGTCTGTTTAGATTGCGGTTATCATGTAGTTGACTTGAATATTTTATCAATCTTTTCGTACACTTTATTAATTGCTTTTTTGCGGGCTCTGGGAGTAGGGTAAAAAGATCTAAAAAATATTCAGGTCCAAGCTCTTGATAGATATTAATAAAAATGAGAGTTACTATCATTCTATTTTCTTTCAATCTACTTTTTGTCATACTTTCTTGACGATTTTTCTCTTTTCGCTTTAAGTAATCCCTCCATACCTCACTTTGGATTTCGTTTTGCTCGAGTAGTTCTATTAAACACATCTTAAATGTCGAGTCATGATCTTCAAGCAAAGAGAAAAGAAATTCTTTATCAAAAATTTCATTATAAAAGAACTCATAGATCGAATATTTAAAAAATGAAAAGATAAACTCATATGATCCGTCCTTCAAGGCTTTTTTCATTTGATTCTTTAGAATCTTCGGGATTTCTTTATAAATATGTTTCAGTAATTCAGCTATTTTAGTACTTGCGTATTCTAAACCATACCATGTAGGATTAAGGAAGCAGAAAAAAAATTTCGGACCTAACTCTTTTAGTACTTCTTTAAAATCTTCAGCTTCTAAACGGTGTAAAAAATATTGTTCTACTAAATATAAATTAATTTCACTTGAGTTTTTCAGAAGAATGTGAACAAGAAATGCCTTTAAAAACGGATTACCGCCCCCTTTGGTGAACATTTCAAAAAATCCAAGAATGCGTTTATAATGTTTATATTCCAGTAGTAACTCAGTATTTTGTAATGCTGGAGTAAGAATAGAAACTATCTGATCGCGACTGAAATATTCTAAAAAATTCTCAAGTAGATTCTTAATTCCAACAGAATTAAGATTGTAATGCCTCCAATTGTAATATATTACAAAATAGATTAAATGTTTCTCTAAAAGGTTCTTCTTATATGCAATCTCTAACAATAAAGAGAACAATTTATACGTTTCAAAACCCAATTCATTATCTGAATATGCCCATATTGTGAATAATAAATTAGGAATCAAATATTCTATTATTTCAGTGTCTCTTATCTCTTCAATTAAAGTATAAAATCCTTTAGTACAATGATCCAGTCTCTCATAATAATCGTTAGCATAGTAAGTTGAATTTTCAGTTATTTTAATATTCAACAATCCTATAGCTATTAGTTTTTCAATAAATTTTATTATAAAAATATAAGCTTGGTAAAATTCATATTCCCCTTCGCTTAGGTTATCCTTAAGAGCCTCTTCAAAAAAAAACATAATAAATTCGATGTTTTGTTTAACAACTTTAGAATCTTCGATTGTTTTTAAGAAGTTATTAAAAAGGTAAGATTGTAAACCCGGATTTTTAGTCTTTTCAAGGATGATCTTAAATATAGCAAATCTTTGGCTTACATTAGGGATTGCAGAAAGTAAATCGTCATATAAGCCATAGGATTCATAGTTGATATTTGAAAAAGCGTCCAATAAAGTAGAGATATGTTCTTTTATCAATCCGGTTATTTTCGCTACTCTAAGTAATTGAGAACAAGCGGAATATTTCTTTTCTTCATCATAATCATCAACTATTTGTAATTTATTAATCCCTTCTGCGAGGATGATAAATTTGGATTCTATTTTAGGATTATTAACGATATCTGTATTTTTAAGTGAATCAATTAAGTCGGTAAAACTAAAATATTTATCATAAGTATCAGTAAATTTATCTATACTCTCCAGGAACATATAGAAGAGTTCTTTACGCCATCCCTTTTTTCTTGCTATTTCAAGCAATTGGGAAAAAGCCTCGGACTTGTAATAAAGTAATTCATAAATAACCTGTAAGAAAGCCGGGAAATACTCATCTTTCCAACCTTTCTCTTGTGCAAGTTTAAGTAGGGAATTAAAAATATAATCTACAGTTTTATTAAAATAATCATCTATAGACTTATCAGGAAAATCTCCAATGTTTAAGATCCCTGAAAATCGTTGCTTAATTAATGAAATCTTTTCTTCTTTATTCAAATAATCCAATAAACCTTCCTCTAAGATAAAACGAATAATATTGGGATTCCCACTCTCAAATCTTTTTGCAATCTCCTCTTTATAGGCTTTTTTAGCAATT
>JAEOTH010000210.1 GCA_016839915.1 Promethearchaeota archaeon | reverse complement strand
CTGAATTATTGATTCCCTCTCCTTTGATAACGCATTGGATTCCGCAATTCTATGGAGTTTCATCACCATTTCTTTCATTTCTTCCAGTGTATCTTCCCTCTGCAATATGATTTCTTGGTTTTTCATGATTTCACGAATGTTTTTGGCTATCCGTTCCATTTGAAGTGGATTTATCGAATTGGTATTAGCAGAATAGAATAGTTCGGGATTTTCTTGTCTCCTGATATAGTCAAATACAATTCTTCTCACGAATTCGGAAATAGTTTTGAAGTTCTCTTTATCGGCAAAATGCTTAATTTGCTTTTTTTCGCGTGATGTGGCGGTAAATTGGATATATTTATAGGTATACAATTTTTTATCTGGTTTTGATTTTTCGCTCATTTGTATTTTCCTCCGTTTTAAGAGACACAAGGTTCGAGCCTATTTAAATTTTGTCCCAATTTTCTGTGAAATTTGAATGGAAAGGTAAATTCAGAGTCTGATTTCAATGAAAATTTAGTGAATAATACTTTGAAATGTTAAGGTTTTTTTAACCAAGGATTCAACTTCTAATTTTTCTAAATTTTAATTTCAGTTTGTAACTTAAGGCTACATAAAATATAAGTGCCTTTAATCCACTATCCTGATGAATTATATTAAGGTTTGCCAATGTAAATCTGTACTTTGAAAAAAATTGAATTAAATGTATTTATTAAATGTCCTTAGAGTAATCACTTTTATGAGTTGAATCTTTATTATATATGAATTTCTTGGCTTGCTTTATTAAAAATGATGAACAACAAATCAATTAAAGTTCAAGTTGAAGTTTTTAGAATAATTGGAGACACCTACCCACATCGTACTATATTAAAGCAAATGAACTGTGTGTGGAATCCTAAACTTAAATACTGGGAAAAATTTGAACCGTTCTTAATAAGTGAAACGGAAAAAATCATGGAGTTAGGATTAAAAATACATCACAGCAAAATGGTTAAGTCAATACAAATGAAGATAACTCCTATATATACTTTAGATGAGAATATTCAAATGGAGGGATGTATAGGGTATGTGAAAGAACTGGAATCTGCACGTTCATTTAATAGGAAGGATGGTTCAACGGGTCATATTCAAAGATTTGTGCTGGTTGATCAATCTGGCTGTATTAAATGTGTTTCTTGGAACTTGGTGGGTCGTGCAGAACTAGAAAATAATGGAGTAATAGCTATTCAAAAAACAGCCATAAAAAAATCAGAAGGAGAGCTTGAACTTCATTGCGCTGATCATACTAAATTTTGGATTATCTCAGAAATCCCAGAATATCTCACTGAATCTACAATAGAGAAAAACTATTATGAATGGGTTATAAGCAATATCCAACCTATTAATAAGGCACATTTAGGATTCAACCAGAAATTTCAAGGCATGATAACAGACGTTAAAGGGATCCATGATTATGAAAAGGATGGAAAAGCAGAATTGATGTTATTTTTTTTGCTAGATGATCAAACAGGCGTCGTAAAAGTTAGCTTATTTGGAGAAATGTGTAATGAATTACTCGCGTTAACTAAAGAAGAACAAGATAAAATCGCCCACTTGGTACCACTAGAACGGATTGATTCCTTCTTCCTTGCAGATAAAGTAAATAATCTTATTGGGACAAAAATAATCGTAAAAGGTACAATTGAAGAAAATGAATATACTAAACTATTAGAATTGAGAGCAAACAGATTTTATAGTATTCAAAAAAAAGAGGAGGAGATATGAAGCGATCAATACCCTCATTTATATCTGAACGCAATGTCATTATAAAAGAACAGGGAAAGACATTTGGATTTATCTATCCTGCGACATATGATATTGCCATGGGAGGAATGACAGCTATTACCTTAGGTGCTCTCGTTAATTCTCTTTCTGATTGGCGTTTTGAACGTTTCTTCCTTCCTTGGAATCCCTATATTGAACCTAATAGTGTGGAACACGAGGTACCTCTTTCTAAGATGGATATTCTAGGGTTTACTTCTCAATTTGAACCTGATTATTTGGTAGTTGGATGGATATTAAAAAAAGCTGGGATTCCTATTAATAACATTAAGAGAAGAAATAGTAAAAGTAAATACCCACCTGTAATTGTTGGTGGTCCCTGTTCTGGGGCAAATCCTTTTCCACTACTTGATTTTGTTGATGGCTTTTTCTTGGGAGATGCTGAGAATTCTTTATCTAACTTACTAAAGATGATAGAAGAAAAAGGAATAGAGGAATTTTGGAAGAATCCTTCTGAATTTAATGAAATTAAAGGGTTTTGGACACCCCATTCATTAGAATCAAAAGAAAAATCCTATTCAGGTTTGTTTAGTAATAAAAATTTTGAAGATATAGCTGGATCGTGGTATTCTCGATTTAATTTTACTAATTTAGATACTATACCTTATCCCTTAAAGCAAACATATTGCACATTGCCTGATTACCATCCTTATGCTCCTGTAAAAGGGGAAACCTTTCAACTTGAGATTGGAAGAGGCTGCAGTCACGGATGCCGATTCTGTATGATTGGTTCTGGTATGTTCAATCCTGCACGATATAGAAGTTTATCAAGACTTCTTGAGATTGTAGAAGAGGGTGTAAAATTAACTGGTGTCTCTAAGGTTGACATCTTTGGGATGAATTTAAGTGATTTTCCTCAATTAAATGAGCTATGCTGGGCTGTTGTAAATAAGGGGTTAGAAATATCCATTGCAACTCTTAGACCAGATATGGTAAACTCAGAACTTATTCAAGCCATTCATAAAGGTGGGCAAACAAGCCTAACAATTGCTCCAGAAACTGGTTCTGATAGATTACGTCATCGATTATGTAAACTTATTAATAATGAGCAAATTTTAGACGCAACTCAGATAATTTTTGAAGCGGGAACTAAAATACTTAAAGATTTCTTTCTTATTGGACTACCAACTGAATCTGAAGATGATAGAAATGCCATTATTGATTTAGTTAAAAAGCAGAATCAAATAGCTCAAAATTCCGGCGTTAAAGAACACTTAATTAGAGTTGATGTCAATCCAATGGTTCCAAAATGGCAGACTCCCTTAAAAAATTGGGTGTATAATTTTCTACCTGAAAATAGACCTCGCTTAAGAGATGCTGTAGGGCACATTTATTCCCAATTAAATAAAATGCCTGATATTAGACCCAAACAAGTATCCGTAAATGAGTTCTTAGCCCAAACTTGGTTAACTCATCTTGAGGAACCTATTAATACATTGATAGAATCAATACCATTAGAAAGTCATACTCCAATATCTAAAAATATAGGGTATTATCTCCATAAATATAGAGATAAATTAGACACTTTACTAAAAAACATTTGGCAAGATTTTAGAATGAGTAATTGGCAAGTAAAACATCGGATAAGGGCAACAAATATCACAGATAGAATTTTTACAAGGCAATATGCTTTAGTGATTAATAAATAAACGAGAAAATATTAGATTGTCCATTTTCCCTCTTCATAAATAACATTATCATCGGCAATAATTTTAGAACCTGGTAATTTCATATCTTTTAATATGTCCCAGTGAATTGCGCTAAAATTTTTTGATCCTGTTTCAGGAAAACCCATCCCTAGGGCACAATGCATAGTTCCTCCCATTTTTTCGTCAAATAACATATTTTTGGTAAATTGTTGAATCCCATAATTAGTCCCAATCGCAAATTCTCCTAGCTGGTTAGCATTTCTGATTTTTAAAATTTCTTGTAATAGCGCCTGTCCTTTCTCTGCTGTTCCATTAATTACTTTTCCATCTTTAAACTCTAGAAAAATATTTTTTACTTCCATTCCTTTATAAATTCCGGGATATGTAAAACGAATGTACCCATTCACAGAATTTTCAACAGGTCCAGTATAGACTTCTCCATCAGGTAAGTTAACTTGACCAGAACAATTTTTCCATTTTCTACCTTTTACTGATAATGATAAATCAGTATCTTCACCTAATACATGTATTTGTTTTGCATTATTCAGATATTCAATCACCTTTTCCTGTTTTTGTTGAATTTGTTCCCACTCTTGTATAGGATTCTTTTTATCTAAGAATAATGCTTTCTCTACAAAACTGGAATAAGAATATAAATCCATATCTGCTTCTTGAGCATAAGATTGACAAGGATAAGGAACTATTACAGTATTTACTTCTCCTTTTTGTTGTCTTTCAGAAATTATTTTCATCATTTCAAATCTCTTCGCAACCCCTTGAAATTTTCCCATTTTCTTTGGATCTACCAGAGTTAATTTTTTGGTATTATAATCACCAAATATTTGAACAAGCCCATTGAATTCCTTTGCTAAAGTAAGATAAATATCATCAAAATATCCTATTTGATCATCAGAAGCATATTTGAAGAATAATTCTTGCTCTCCTTCTAAATGTGGAATTAATAATGGGTGTCCTCCAGCTTTTAATATTTCAGTTTGTAATGCTAAGAAAAGATCTTTTGCTAAAGCAGGACCGATAAGTACAATCCTATCTCCTGGTTTTACTTTGATTGAATAATTTATTGCCACTTTTGCTAATTTTTCACAATAATTTTCTGACATAGATTTCTTTTCTCTTAAAATTATTTAATTTTTACGTGCAATTAATAATAATTTCTTTTTTAAATTTCTTCTATTTTTTCAGCCATGTAAGGTTTCAATATCCTTATAGCAGCAATATATAAAGGTATTAGGGATAATTCTATAAATACAGAAATAATAAATGGAGAATGTGTTCCTAGATAATCCCAAGCAAAACCTCCTAGAATTGGACCTATGATAGCTCCTAAGAAGCTCATCCATTGAGCTAAACTAAATATTTTGCCACGATGTCCTTTGGAGATGCGACTAAGCAGATTTTGTAATACTAAAGAACTTGCCCATGCTAACGTGGAATCAAATGTTAAAATAATTCCAAACATTAATCCAGATGTACTATTGACTATTAACCAAGTAACTAGAGCTCCAATTCCGCATATAAACATTATACTTAATTCAGGGTTAATTTTATCAGCAAGTCTACCTATTCTTGGAGATAGTAATAATGATATAATTTGGCTGGGAAAATAGATAATCATAACCAATGTTGGGTCTATTACTTTTAACTCATCTATTAAATAGCGCTGAAAAAAAGGTGGTGCAATAGTTTGATTAGCGCTACTCGTCATAAAAGCGATTATTAATATAATGAAGCCCATAATAAATCCTAATTTTAACTTTAAAGAAGTTTGACTAGTATCTGGTTTTGGTTCTATTTGAACCTCACTGGTAAGATTTAATTGAACCAAATGTTTATCATGTGTCAGATTTACATCTACTTTTTTATTAAAAATTAAACCTGCATAGATATTAAAAAGGGTAAATAAAATTAATGGGCTATATACTATAATTCGATTATCAGGAACATAGTAATTTGCTATTCCGAAAATTAAAAAACTAATTATTGAGCCAACCAAATTACCCTTTCCAAGCATTCCTCCTTGCTTCCCGAATGCAGAGGAACGAAAAGATTTATGCGATTTTTCAGAGACTAGCGCGTTTAGAGGGCTCCAGAAAAATCCTAGAAAGAATCCTAGTACAAATAACCCAATAGCAAATATAGTTAACGAAGAAAATAAGATTCCAAAATATAACAATATATAACACGAAGCCCTCCCAAAACTCCCTATTAGTACTAGTAGCTTTTTTGAGACTCTATCTGTGAGATACCCTACGATTGGTGTACTTATTAAGCCACCAATTGTTTGACTCGCGAATGTGAAGCCCATCTCAGTGCCAGAGGCTTCTAGAAGCTGAGCTGTTGCATATGGAATTAAAAATTGGAAGAAAAAGAATCCTAAACTGTTCCAAAAAACTATTTTAATCATTGGAACAAAATCAGGTGTAATTTTAGATTCTAATTCTTTGGATTTTTTAGATTTAAACATTTTTACAGTAATTGACGTTTAAAATGAAAATTAATTCCTAACTAAAACTTATTTAGATAAATTATTTCCTTCCTAAAAAGTTGATTTTAAGAATAAAATCTGTTTTAAATATCAACATCAGATGGATTATGTTATTCTAATATATATAACGATATTCTGCAGATATATACAAAAGTACGGGAAACGATGATTTCACGAAAATTGTGTATATAATTTAATTAGCCAAAGATTTAAGATAAATAAAATAAAACCAATCCGTCTTTTTTTTCTACTTTTGAGTTAAATTTTTAGGATGTTTAGGAGTCTTTCGTTTTACAAGGCTCATTTTTCTATTTATATTATGTGATAATCAATTTCAAAGTCATTATCTACTTATTGCATAATTATTTTAATTCCCAAATGCTATTTAATTTTAATTAAATATAGGTGATAAGTACTTATCGGACGCTTTCAACTTACAACAGTGAAATTCAAAGATCTAGCACCTATTATATTAGTAATGCTCTTACTTTTCGTATCCACTGCATGTGCTAATATGCTTATTCCGAGTTATGCGGCAATACAAAATGAATTTAACATACCAGAAGCTTTAATTGCCATTCCTGATGCTTTTTTTGTATTAATAAGTGCTTTTTTTGCCCTACTTTGGGGTTATTACACCGATCGTATAAACAGAAAGATGGTGATCATGGCGGGAGCCTTTTCATGGACTATTGGAATGACTTTAACTGCTGTTTCGGATTCCTATTTTATATTAGTATTTTCAAGAGTCGCCAGTGGTGCTGGACTAGGATGTGTTTTACCAGTAGGATATTCAATAATTTCAGATGCAATACCTCCTGGAGAGAGATCTGGTTGGTTTGGGACATTAGCAATATTAAGTTCAATATCAAACGGGGCAGGTCAAGGATTATCATCATTTCTTGGTCCAATACTTTCATGGAGATTCCCATTCATATTATTTTCTGGAATAAGTATCATAATAGTTATTATACTCTTTTTTGTTAAAATCCCTCAACGTGGAGCGAGTGAAGATGAACTATTAGAGTTAGTGGAATTAGATTTAGAATATAGTTATAGAATTTCTAAAGAAGATTTAAAAATAATAGTAAAGAAAAAGACAAATCGTTATTTAATAATTCAGGGTTTTTTTTCAATAGTTCCTGGTACTGTATTAGTATACTTTACCACATCGATGTTAGTACTTCAATATTTCAATCAAATACCTGCTGAAATACAATTACAAACAGCTACAATTTTCGCCGGCATGATAGGTATTGGATATATTCTTGGTAATGCAGTTTTTTCTCGTTTAGGAGATGTATTATTTCGCAAACATAAAAAAAATAGAGTTAGATTAGCAACTATATGCCTTATTCTATCAATACCGTTTGCTCTTGTTTTGCTTTTATCTTTACGTCCAATAAATTTAACAGATTTAAACATCACATACCCTCCTAGTCCAATTCCAACTGAAGAGTTATTTTCATATATAATTCGTACTATAGGAGAAATTTTTGTGGCTTATCCTACATATATTATTTTCTTTATTTTTGCTTTAATGGCCTCAACGTTGGGCGCTGGACCAGTCGCAAATAGAAGTGCCGTAATGATTGATGTAAATATGCCCGAACATAAAGGGACTGCTGCTTCCTTTTTTAAACTTTCAGAACAAATAAGTAAAGGAGTAACATTATTAGTATCGTATACTCTAATTTCCCTACTTGGAAGTGTTTTTAATATGATTTTCATTAGTATCTTCTTTTGGTTCCCCGCAGCTATATATTGGATTTTGGCCAGTAGGAACGTAGAAAAAGATATGGCTCTTAAATCAAGGATTTTATCAGAACGTAAGCAATTAAGTCTAATTGACTATATATTTGAATTAGAAATCCAAATGGATAGAGCTATTCAAAAAGTTCAAGATTCAAAATATTATATTACAAACGATCAAATTAAATTTAATAAATTACTTGAAGATGCATTAAAAATCTTTAAATTCTGTGAACGCGAAGGTGTATCTCGAAGTATAACCAATATTGAAAAGAAGGCCCACATTATGTATTTAAGGATTCTTATAATTAAACATGAGGCAAATTATATATATAATAAACTCGATCAACCCGATTTAACAGCAGATAAAAATAAAAATTTAATTAAGAATCTGAGAGAAATTTATGTTAAAATAAGTGAATGGGAGAAAAGTACTTTTGGAGAAATTCAAACGTACTATGAGGATGCATATTTAAAAATTATTGAAGCGAGATTAAATAGAAAACAACACTTATTTAAAGGATTAAGAAGTATTTCTGATGCAATAAAAATATATGAACGTGTTAAATATCTACTAAATGAAAGACTTGAAATTGTCACTGAAAAACCGGATTTATCAGAAGAAGAGATCATTATACGTGATAAAGAAGATGAACTATTAGATAAATGCTCAAAATCTTTAGCTGCAACACTAAAGTTAAAAGAAGAAATCGAAAAAACACTAAATCAACTAAATAAAAAAGGAGTTCAAATGGTGGATTTACAAAAAATTTCTGATCTTGCTTATGAATATGATATAGATCTCTATGCTGTAATAATCGACACGTTTCAACAAGATAATAAAACAAGAAATGTACTCATTGAAACTCTTGATAAAATTGATAATCTGTTTAGTCAATACGATGAATGGAAGGAAATTGAACTTAAAGTCTTCTAAAAAAACTAGTTATTAAATTCACACCTTAGTAATTCAATCATTTCAACTCTTTCATTGTTAGAAAGATCGTGAGTCGACTTTCCTCTACTGTAAGAGAAATCTGGAGAATCTGGATTAAAGCATAAATTTACTAAAAGGATCAAACAATTTCTGACACGTATTGCATTTGAAATTTCTTTATCGAGATCTTTCATTAATTTAATGAGAGCTTTATATCTCTTTACCTCGCTATTTTCATAAATTTCCAGTATTTTGTCGAAGCAATCTACCATCTTAAAGATTTGTTCTTTGAATTATTTGACTGTTCTTATTATGCTTAAGCAAATACATAATGAATTAGATATTTAATAATATCTATATTCTTGTTTCTCATAGGAAAAAAGGTATTTTTACCTCATTTTACCCGGCTGATTTATTCATTCATTATTTCTACAAACATGATTCCCATTCTTCTTGGGAAAATTCCTATTCGATCGCCATTTTTAACTTCTTTTTTAATTCCAGAATACCTACTGTTGAGAAAAATATGACTAATTTCATCCATTTTTATGTCAAGTTTATTTAGAACATCCAAAACCGTTTTAAAATCATTTTTTTCCATATCTAAAGTACTTGGAACACCTGGATCAATTTTTGGGAGTGTTACTTTTTCTCTTAAATCCCCATATAGTTTAATTTTTATAACCATAATCACCCTTAGAATAAAGAGATTTTAATCAATTACTAATAAATCTATTCGTTTGTGAATACAAGAAGCTAATTATAATATAAATTTTCCTTTTATAGATTAAAAATTTATAATTAATTATAATAAGCAGATTTAACTTGAAATTATGCTTCAATACTCTGAACAAAATTTTCGATTTCTTGTTCCAAATCAATTATATCTTCTACATCTTTAATTTCGGAACTTGCGAGTTTGCTGAGGAATTCTTTTAAGATTTTCTCTTTAGATTTGTCCGTAGGAAATAAGAGACTACTTTTATAATGTTCCCAGTCCAAAATGTTTGTAAAGATGAGGAACAGGACTTCGACATGAGAATAATCTACTAAACCTTGAAGCTTATCTCTTGTGATCATTATCTTAGTATGATCCGTGTAGAAATCTGAAAGATCATCGTAATAATTAGTTAATCGCGCAATATTATCGAGTTGTGTATGCAGGGCAGCTTGATTTATTGGGCTTTCTTCATCTCTATACATAATATCAAAATATGTATTAATGAAGTCTTTCAGCTTCTGAAGTTTTTGCTGGAATACGCGGGTCTTTACTATGCGCTCGAACATTGGAGACTCTTTGTAACGGTAAAATTTTAATTCGAATTTGACGATATCTAATATGTCGAAGAAGAGTTCGCGTATATCTACATGCTCAGCCATTTTCTCACCAGTTCGGTTAATCTCCTCAGAGTTTAGGATAATTCAACCCATATTTTAGGGTTTCACAAAAATAATTGCAATTACAATTTAAAATAAATTTTAGAATATTTATATTTTTATGTTTCTAGAGTAAAACTACAGATATTTTTAAAAAGAGGATCATTAATTTTTAAAATTATACAATCAAAATCTTCCTTTTAAGAAAAAAATAAGAAAAAGTCTATGGAAATTCTTCGGGAGTTCCTCGTTTTATGTTTCCTTTTCTCAGTTTCTCATAACACTCAATACAGTACCATATCTTGCGCACAGGGTTATAGGTCATGTCTTTATCAGATTTAAAGCATACAGGGCATTCTAGAATGGAAGCTCTAAGTGGGTCTTCAATCGCCCAGTATTGTTCGGTTAACTCCTTGTTTAATCTTCGATACTTCTCATAGTCATAAGTACCCTCATTCTTCATGGATGTTCTTTCTTCTTCTTTCCTTAGTATATCCCTTCTGTCATGAATCTTAGCCTGCTCTGCTCTACAGGCACTTTTTATAACTCTCCTTAGGTTAGTCCTTACTTCTCTCAACTGCGGATCTTTTATAATTATAGTCCGTTTCTTTTTTAAAGCCATCATTATTTTCAAATTTCTGGTTTTTAGTTATATATCAGTCGTCATTTTGTTGATCATATTTAAAGAGAAGTATATAGCCTACTTTTTCAGGAGGGGGCACCACGGGGGAGGGAGGT
>JAEOTH010000209.1 GCA_016839915.1 Promethearchaeota archaeon | reverse complement strand
TCAAATTAAAAATTGACAAAAGTATTAAATAAGTAAAAAACGAAAATTAAGATATAATTAGATGTAATGAAAGAAATCCATATCCAAAATAATAATAATTTTTAAAAAATTGAAAAAAGTATTAAATAGACCTATAACCAAATATTAAATTGCACAATGACAACCGAAGAAACTAATTTCGATCGAGAATTCGTGTACAAAATAGTCATTTTGGGAGATGCTGCGGTAGGCAAAACATCTTTGATAAATCGATTTGTGGAAGATTCATTCTCAGAAGATTATCGTGCAACTCTGGGAGCAAATATTGTAAGAAAAGATGTCAATTTAAATAACACAAAAGTCCGACTGATAATGTGGGATCTCGCTGGTCAAGAGAAATATCAAGTTGTGCGTAGTATGTATTTTCAAGGATGCCAAGGTGCTTTACTTGTTTATGATGTAACTCGCTATAGTACTTTTGATAGTATTAATTCTAAATGGTTAAGAGATTTTAAGAAATATGTCAAGAAGGAGGGAGCATATATCTTGATTGGCAATAAATCAGATTTAACAAACCAAAGAACAGTAACAGAAGAGAGAGGTAAAGATGTAGCTAATAAAATCAAAGCCAGCCACTTTATTGAGACAAGCGCAAAAATTGGAGAAAATATCGAAGAAGCTTTTGCCCTTCTAGTGAATCAAATCTTAAATAACCATGGTGTAGATATTTAAAAAGTTTTAATAGTCTCGCATAACTTCTTCTTGTATTGATAAATTTACATCTAACCTTAGTAAAACAGATATATTAAGGAATAATTATGAAAGAAACATCTCAAAGATTAGTAAAAGCGCCAAAATCTGCAATAAGAAAGTTATTTGATCTTGCCTCTGGTCGTTCGGATATTATTAGTCTCGGGATTGGACAGCCAGATTTTAGAACCCCCGAACCTATAATACAAGGAAATATAAACGCCTTAAAAAAAAATATTACGATGTATGCCCCTACTAGAGGTGTTCCTGAGTTATTAGAATTAATACAGAAGAAAGCGCTAAATATTAATAAGATTGAGATAAATTGGAAAGATAATATAATTGTTACAAATGGAGCAAGTCAAGCAGTTACTTTGGCATTTGCTTCGATTTTTAATCCTGGAGATGAGTTGATAATCTCTTCACCAAATTTTGTTTCTTACTTTTACTGTGCTTCATTTTTTGGTGTTAAAGTGATAGAGGTTGAAAGAAATAAAGATTTTAGTCCTAATATTGAAAAAATAAGAAAGTCGATCACAAAAAAGACTAAAGCAATGTTGATCAATACACCTAATAATCCTACTGGATTTGCTTTAACTCAAAAAGATTTGAAGGAAATTATTGATATAATAATAGAAAATGATTTGTATCTAATTACTGATGAAGTATATGAAAATTATATTTATGATGGATTAAAACATGTAAGCCCCGCTTCTTTAGATGGTATGTTTGAAAGAACTATAACAGTAAATGCCATGTCAAAATTATATTCCGCCACAGGATTCAGATTAGGTTACGTTATTGCTTCAAAAGAAATAATTGATTTAATGGAGAAATTTCATCAATATACTATTGCCGGTACTAATCATGCAGCCCAGTATGGTTATATTGAAGCTCTTAAAATGGGTTCGAACTTTTTTAAGGAAATATGGAAGAGTTTTAATAAAAGACGAAATTTAGTATATGACAGACTTAATGAAATTGGTTTTGAGGTATTGAAACCGAGTGGAGCATTTTATATAATGCCTTCTACAGAGAAATTCAAATTAAGTGGTTCTGAATTTTCCCAGAGAATTATGAAAGAACAAGCAGTAGCTATCGTCCCTGGAAATATATTTGGCTCATTCTCAGATAATATGATAAGAATCTCATACGCTACTGAATTAGAAAAGCTCGAAGAAGCTATGAATAGAATTGAAAAATTCATTCAAAATTTATAATAAATCCTATTTATTTTATAAAAGTTTGTAATAGTGCATTAGTTAATAATTCAGTAGCTTTATATACATTTTCTAATGAAACACATTCATTTATTTTATGAATACTATTTGGATTTCCTGGGCCAAATATTACAAAAGGAATTGGATTATTAGGATCTACATATTGAGCAGCATCGGTTGCATATGATAAGCCAATATATTTAGAATTAGAAATCTTCTCTAAATTTTTGATGAATGGATAGTTCAAATCAGATTGCAAGGCAGGATGATCTTTTGTTATTTCTAATTCTATACTACAAGATTCTGATTCAATTAATTTTAACTTATTAATTAAAGCTTCTTGTTGTTGCTCGGGAATTAATCTAAAATCAACTTCTAGTTCTGAATAATCAGGGACAATATTTATCTTAGTACCGCCAATAATTTTTCCAATATTTAATGTTGACCGTCCTAAGATAGTATTTTCTTTTTTATCCAGACATTCATAAAGTTGAGGTATAATCTTCAAAGCACCCTCTATAGCATTAATCCCTTCATTTGGCATAGAACCATGAGCCGATTTTCCATACAGTTTTAACGTAACCCATAATAATCCTTTTTCTGCTATTCCAATATTTAAATTAGTTGGCTCTGCTATAATTAATAACTCTGCATTATTCATGTATCCTCTCTCTGCTAACTTAAAAGAACCTGACATTCCTGTTTCCTCATCAGCAGTACCTAGAAAAACCAGTTCAAAATTATTTAGAAATGTAGTGTCTGAATTTAACAATTTCATTACTCCAATCAATGAGGTCAATCCTCCTTTCATATCTGCAGAACCCCGTCCATGTACCTTTCCATTTACCAGTTTTGCAGAAAAAGGCGGATAAATCCATTTATATGGATCTCCAGCGGGAACTACATCAAAATGTCCTGATAAAAATATTTTATTTTTTCCAGTTCCTATTTTGGTTACTAAATTATGAAGTTCTATACCATTTTCAATATGCGAAATAACTTCATTATGAAAGCCTTCGTCTTCAAGGAACACTTCATCAACTAGGAAATTAACTATTTCTTTAGTTTTGCCTGGAGGATTTTCAGTTGGGATTTGAATTAGTCTTTTTAATATATAGAATAATTTTTCTTTTAAAGAATTAGATAATTTCATAATAAAAAGGAATATATTGATTAAAATAAATAATATCTAATTGTGGTGATGGTGCCTTTTTCAAATCTATACATAATCAACTTCAAATGGTGTTTTAGGGAGTACTTCAGCAGCTTTATTTGTTATAAGTGTTGGTGACTCAAGTCGAAAACCTAAGATCAAAATATGAATAGATTATTCAAATTCCATAAAAAATTGAAAATATTTATATATCAAAATTAGTTATGCCTAATTAGCAACTAAAAAATTTTGGGTGAAATAAAAGGTGAAGGTAGTAGAGATGGAAAATCAAAGGAATTCTAAATTTTATAAGGAAATAACCCCGGAACTTTATCAAACCCTTTTGGATTATAGAAAAAACCATCCCATAAAAATTATTATGCTCAGAAATAAGGAAATAGAGTATATTAGTTGTGGAACTGGAGAAAAAACAATTCTTACCTTTCATGGAGCGCTTGGAAATGCCGAGGGTAATTTTCAAGCAATTCGATTTTTTGAAAAAAATTATCGGGTTATTGCGCCATCAATTACTAATTTCGAAAGTTTGGATGAATTTAGTGAAGGAGTAAATGAAATTCTAATAAAGGAAAATGTAGAAAAATATATAGTAATAGGTCAGAGCTTTGGAAGTTTTATGGCTCAACCGTATTTCCATAGAAATTATAAAAATATAGAGGCACTTATTCTTGTCAATAGTTATCCTCCAAAAAATGAATGGGTAAACGATTTTAAAAAAATGAAAAAGGTTCTTAAATTCGTACCGGCTTTTCTATTAAGGAAGTTGATGTCAAAAAAACTTTTGAAATTAGCCAATGAAGACAAAGAAATGACTACTGAAATTCGGGAGGAGTTTAATTTTACACTGGCATTTCTAAGAGAAAGGTTTAGTAAAATAGAGAAAAGTGTTATACTATATCAATCAATTCTCACAGGTGAATTCAATGGTGAAAAATACAATATAGAAGATTATTACGGGTGGGATGGTAAAGTTCTTATTTTTACAGCAGATGATGATAATGGATTTCCTTATCATGAGGAATTAAGAAGTCAATATCCCAATGTGGAAGAAAT
>JAEOTH010000007.1 GCA_016839915.1 Promethearchaeota archaeon | reverse complement strand
GTCTCTTAGCTTCAACATCTTTTAAATCCTTTCTTAAAACTTTACCCACAAGTGACTCTGGCAATTCTTTTCGATATTCTATGAATTTTGGGATTTTATAGGGTGCTACATTTTGTCTTAGAAACTCTTTTATTTCCATCTTCATATCCTCTGTCTCACGATATCCATCTTTTAATACTATATATGCTTTAACTTTTTCACTACCAGAAATTTCTGGATCTGGGATGCCTATAATAGCAACATTTTCAACAGCTTCATGTTCAAATAAAACATCTTCAAGCTCTCTAGGATACACTTTAAACCCACTCACATTTATCATATCTTTCTTTCTATCGACAATATATAGATATCCATCTTCATCTAATTTACCTATATCTCCAGTAAGAACCCATCTGTCTTTTAGTTGATTTTCTGTTTCTTCAGGTTTATTCCAATATCCCTTGAAAACTTGAGGTCCTTTAATCATTAATTCTCCGGCCTCACCAATAGGGACAATTTTCTTATAATCATCAATGTCTACAATCTTAACTTCTGTATCAGGAAATGCTAGTCCAACAGAACCAACTTTTCTAAGACCGTTAACTGGATTACTATGCGTTACTGGGGATGTTTCTGTCATACCATACCCTTCAATAATTTTTCCTCCAGTTCTTTCTTCAAATTCCTTTAAAACCTCTGGTGGCATAGGAGCAGCACCGGTATTACATACTCTTATCGATTTTAAATATTTAGCATAATCTTCAATATCATCTCTTTCTAGTAGGCGCATGTACATAGTTGGGACTCCTGGAAAATATGATGGATTAGTAAGCTTAATAATTTCAAAGAGAGACTTGTGATCCCTCGCGTCTGGATTTAAAGCAATAGTAGATCCAGAGTAAATTTGAGTATTCATACATACCGTCATTCCATATATATGAAATAAAGGTAAGTTAGTTAACATAGTTTCCTTTCCTCTCTTTATATCAGGGCCAATCCAAGTAGCAGTTGCAATACTATTTGATACAATATTATGATGAGTTAACATTGCCCCTTTAGGTAATCCTGTTGTTCCTCCAGTATATTGTAATATTGCCACTTCTTCTTTAACATTAGTATCAAATTTTGGAGGATTTGGTTTAGTTTTTTCAATTAAATCTAAGAATTGAATAGTTCCTACAATATCTGGTGGATTTTTTGAACCCATTGAAGCATAATCAAAGATATTTGTAATTACAATATGTCTCAGTTTTGTTCGATCTTTAATTTTATTAATTTTATCTAGCTGAGAGTCCCACGCGATAATTACTTCGGCGCCTGAATCGTTTAGTTGATATGCCAATTCATGTTCTGTATGAAGTACACTACAAGCTGTCACAATTCCACCTGCTTTTAAAATGCCATAAAAACTGAATAGAAATTGTGGAAAATTTGGAATCATTATAGCCACAACATCCCCTTTTTTTACTCCCATGTCTACCAAAGCAGTTGCTAATCTATCTGTAATATCCTTGAATTTTTTATAAGATATCTTATTCTTCATAAACCATATTCCAGTTTTACTTCCAAATTCATCAGCAGTGTTATCTAAAAGTTCGAATACATTCATCTCAGGGTAATCAATATGTTCTGGAACACCCTTATCATAGTGTTCTAGCCAAGGTTTTGCAGCATATGGATTTTCGGTTTCACTCATTTTCATTAACTTCTCAAACTTATGTTTCTTGATATATAATTAATTAATATATATTATTAATATAAGCTAATAAATGTTTAATTGTTTTATTATGACAATTTAGTAGTTGAGTTGGAATTTTTAATTTAGTCTTGAATAAATTTTCCTTAAGAATAAATGGGGAAAAAAATATATCATCATTTTTATGAAATAATTACTCCAAGTCTCTCTAAAGAATCAAGAGCAATTGTTATTACAAGCTCAGATTTGTCCTCTAGTAGTACTTTTAAGGCGGGAATAAGATTTGGGTCATCTGGTTTAATCTTAGCAAGAGCTTCAGCACATCGCCATCGGATTTCCGCTCTTCTATCAGATAGACCATTAATCAAATTAGAGCTTATCTTTGATGCTGAAGACCCAATTTTTCCCAATGCAATAGCACTCTCACTGCGAACTCTTAGTTTTTTGTCTATCAAAGCTTCTGCTAATGCATAAATGGAATCGCTAGCCACTGGACCTAAATTTCCTAGTGCTCTAGCAGCTTCGACACGTACAATCGTATTAGGATGTTTTAACATTTTAATAATATCTGGAATTGCCTCTAAAGCATCAGTACCCATTTTTCCCATAGCCCAAACTGCAAGACTAACGACATTACTATTAGAATGCTCTAATGCGTCAACTAACGTTTTTATTGCCGGTTTTCCAATACTTAGGAGTGCATCAGCAGCTCTACCTCTAATACCTTGATCAAGAACATTTCCTCTAATTCCTTCCTTAAGAGCTATTGATAATTTTTCTAATATTTCTGGATTTGGAAGCTTCATCTCTCCAAATGTTTCTATTATACTTTTCCTTACGATTGGAGAATAATGTTCAATATAATTTAAAAGAGTAGGAACTGCGTCCATTCCCATTTGACTCAATGTATGTATTACAGCTTTTCTTACTCTCCAATCTTTGTCTTCCAATGCTTTAAGTAGAATAGGCATTGCTTTTATTGCATCCTTACCTATCTCTGATAAGGCATTAACTGCTGCTGTTCTAACTGCCCAGCTATAATCTTTAATTGCGTTTATCAATGCAGGAATTGCAGTATATGCATTAGATTTAAAACAAGCCAATGCATTAGCTGCTTCTGTTCTAACTTCTTCATTTTCGTCTTTTAATGCGGTAATCAGAGCAGAATTAGATTCTTCACTCGCAAATCCGATCTTTCCTAAAGCAATAACAACTTCTTTTCGAATAGAAATTTCGTCATTGTTTGCTAATTTTGATAATTCTGAGATCGCTCTGTCCGCAACATTACCTATTTTTCCTAGTGTCCTAACAGTTTCTCTACATACACTCCAATCGCTATCTGCTAAACAATCGATTAACTCTGAAAGAGCTGATTCTGAATTTTGTCCTAATTCACCCAAGACTAAAATAGCGTTGAACTTTATTGATCTAATTTCACTATCTATTTGTTTAATTATCTCTTTAATTACAGTGGGATCTTTCTCAACTCTAGCTAAAATTAAATCAATTCTAGCATCTCTCAATAATTTTTCTAATGGTGCTGAAATTATAAACCACCTTATATACCTAAATAAACTTTTCTAATTCTTGGTTCTTTTTCAAGTTCTTCCCTTGTTCCTCTCATCTCAATTTTTCCCTCTTCTAACACATGAATATATTGAGCAGTATCAAAGGCAAGTAAAGCATCTTGTTCAACTAGAAGCGTAGTTGTTCCAGTGTTTTTAATTTGATTAATCGCTTCGAATATTTTCTCTTTAAATAATGGAGCAAGTCCCAATGAAGGTTCATCAAGCAGAAGAAGAGAAGGATTAGCTACAATTGCTCGAGCAAGAGCAAGCATTTGCTGTTCTCCTCCACTTAAAGTCCCTGCTCTCTGTTTTCTTCTTTCTTTAAGTCTTGGAAACAGATCAAATACGAAATCTAAAAGCTCTTTATATTTTTGTCTATCTTTTAGTGAATATGCACCCATTTCAATGTTCTCCATTACTGTCATATCATAAAATAACTTACGACGTTCAGGACAATGCGCAATTCCCATTCTTGCTATCTTATATGCATCAAGTTCATCGATTCGTTTACCTCTGAAAAGGATCTTACCTCTATCTATCTCTTCCAAACCTGAAATCACTCTTAGGAGCGTAGTTTTCCCTGCTCCATTTGGACCAATAACAGCTTCAAGACTTTGTTTTTTAAGCTTTAGATTAAGTTCTTCAAGTGCTTTAGCTTTACCATAATAATGATATACTTTTTTAAGTTCAATAGAAACTTCTGATTCTTCAATTAATTCTTCACTTTTCATAATTCTTTACCTCTTCCTAAATAAGCTTCATAAACTACTTTTTCTTCTACTACTTCTTGAGGAGCTCCATCAGCAATTAATTTACCTTGATGCATTACAAGTACTCTAGGAACAAGTGCCATTAATTCTCTTAATACATGACCAGCAATCATAATTGTGTAACCTTCATTATGTATTTTTTTAATTAAATCGACAATAACCATCTGTTCTTCATAAGACAACCCACTAAATGGCTCATCGAGAAGTACTAATTCTGGATTTGAAGCAATTGCCCTAGCAATCTCAAGTTTCTTCAAATCACCAAATGGTAGAATTATAGGGGGAATTCGAGCTTTATCTATCAACCCAACAGAAGATAATATTGTGCTAGCCAATTGATTAACTCCTAAATCCTCACTTATAGCTTTCCCTCTCGGAGACATACATCCTACAATAACATTATCCAAGCAAGTTAGCAATTTTAATGGTCTAACTACTTGAAAAGTTCTTGTTATCCCATATTTAACTCTTCTATATGGACTAAATCTTGTAATATTAACCCCATCAAACCAAATAGATCCTCTGTTTAGTTTTTCGAATCCTGAAATTAAATTAAAAAGAGTTGTTTTTCCAGCTCCATTTGGACCAATTAAGCCAACAAGAGATCCACGTTCGATATCAAAACTTACGTCATTTACAGCAGTTAATCCACCAAACCTTTTAGTTATATTTTTTATTTGTAAAATAACACCCATAATTAATTCATCCCTAGATCTCACTTTATTTATTTACCTAATAATATATCCCATAAGTTTTTTGATTGTTCTATCGCGGGGGTCATCAATCCACGTTCTGTAAACCGTACAACCAACAAAATTATAGCAGAAAAAATAAAAACTGAAATATTTGTAAAGACTAATAACAGTTCAGAAGGTAGTATAGCAGAAAAGAAATCCTCAAGTATTATTGTTACAATAGTGAAAAAATAGGCACCAAAAACTGCTCCAGAAATCATTGCTATTCCACCAATACAAGTCATTATTACAGGATAAAAAGATTTTGTCGGCATAAAAATAAATGGATCAGCCTGGTTATTATGAAGAACATAAAGAGATCCCGCAACACCAGCAAAAAATGCACTTATCATAAATGCTATTAATTTATATTTTAACACATTAATACCTGAAGCTTCTGTGGAGATTTCATCATCTCGTATCCCCTTAAATATTGTTCCTAATTTCGAATTATAAACAGCAAGCATTACTACAACGCATATTATCATTATGATTAAAACTATAATAAATTCATTTTCTAATCCTATAAATAATATTGGATTATAGGTTCCTAGGTTTATTCCATCAGTACCCCAAAAAATATTCTCTAGTGTATCCATACGAAATAAAATCCATAAAAATAAACTAAAGGCAAGTGTACCTAAAGCTAAATAAGGCCCCTTAAGTCGAAGACTAGGAACCGAAATGATGAGACCAATTAACACTGCAAAAATGCCTCCAAGTAATATCGTTAATAATATATTTAAATGAACATATCTGAGAAAAGCCGCACACGCATAACCTCCAATTCCGAAAAATGCAGCATGACCAAAGCTAACTTGTCCTGTAACACCTGCTAATAAATCCCAACTAGCTGCAAAAATTGCATAAATCATTGCTAGAATAAAAGTATGAAACCAAACGCCCTTATTGATTAAAAATGGAAGAACTGTTATTAAAATAAAACAAACTAAAATAATTCCTCCTCTAAAGGAAGTAACCCAGGATTTTAAATTATCCTTGGATGCTGGGAGTTGATTTCTAAAAAAGAGTTCTAATTTTTTTCGGAATTTATGAAAATACTTACCAAATGATTCTCCAATGGGGTACCGAGTTTTGACAACTAAATCTTCAGTTTTAAGTCTAACTTTTTCCCTCTTTTCTTCTTTCTCAACCATAGTTATTCAATTTATAATTTAATTAAACTAATGATTATCTTACATACGTTCTTTTTTTCCAAGAATTCCTTGGGGTCTTATAATAAGTACTAATAAAATCAAGGCGAGATGTATTAAACTTGAAAATCCAGTTGATAATGGAAGATCTATATAATAATACGTAAAGAATTTTGCATATGAAATAATAAAAGCACCCAATAGACTACCTGGGATACTGCCCAATCCTCCTAAAACCACAACTGACATTGATAATAATAAATAATCCCAAACCATTATTTGTGGTTCTAAACCGACCTCAGGAGTATATAAAACAGCAGCTATTCCAGTTAATAATGCTGATACTGCTACAGTAAACATTAAAATTCTGCTAACATTTATACCCATAAGTTCTGCAGCTTCTTTATCCTGTGAAACTGCTCTTATAGATTTACCCAATTTGGTTTTCTTTATGAAAAATATTAAAATTATCATGATCCCTATCGATCCGATTATAATAAAGAGATTTTGGATACTTATAAAAGTTCCAAATATTGTCAATTGACCTTCTATAAATTTGGGAAGACTAGCAGGTTCTAATACTCCTGGTTTAGCAGTTTCAATAACTAATATTCCTTGCTGAATAAAAAAAGCTAACGCAAAAGTAACAATCATAACTGCTATTTCGTTTTTTTCTATTGGTTTAATTAGTGCTAAATAAGTTAAACCTCCAATTATAGTAATAAAAATTAGTGCTAAAATAATCGCAAAAATATAATCATAAGGATATGCAAATGCTAAGATTCCTGAATCTACAAACCAAAAAACGATGTAACCAGCAAACACATAAAAAGCACCATGAGCTAAATTCAGAATTCCAGCAACTCCATAAACCAATGAATAACCACTAGCAAGTAATGCTAAAATCGAGCCTAAAACAGCACCATATATTAAAACATCTACAAGAACCAATTCAATCCAATCCTTTTGTATTAAAAATTTAAGAGTTAATTAAAATTATAATAAAAAAAAAAAATAGATATTTAAAATTTTTGATTATTTTAAACTGCAGGCCACCACGGAGGATATATTAAATGTGCTCTTTGATTCGCAGGAAAGAGATTTGGCCAATCATATAAACCTCCAGAGGGAATTAGGGCTAAAGATCCATCTAAGTGATACTGTCGATAAACAGTGCTAAAGAATCCCTCCCGTATGCCAACTTCGGTTTCAATAACATCGTGATATAGATCAAAACCTAGTTTTGGTGCTGCAATTCCTGGGAATGGATTAGTCTCATTAAATTTTTCAAGTTCAGCAACAATATCATTATTTATAAATGTTCCAGCATTTTCAAATGCTGCTGAATATAGATTAATTGCATCTCCAGCACCAATTGAGCAATATAGTGGAGATCCTAGAACAGAACCCCATATATTAACAAACTCATCATAAAATGGGATTGTTCTTTCTGTGAAATTAACATATGCTACACCATGAGTAGTTACTTCGTAAGCAGCTTTACCTCCTGTATTTGGCCAATACAAACTCTGTATTTGAGCAACCACGTTTATGCCTGCAACTGTACAATTTGGTTGAACGTCGGTATAAAAGGATCCAAACATAATTCCATGAGTCGCATCTGAAATAATAGGGATTACTAATTGAACATCATCATTTTTAATTTCAGCCCACAATCCTGCAAATTCTGCAGGAGTCCAACCAGTTAGGATTTTTCTAGTTGTTACATTCCCTGGTCCTAAACGTTTTGGATAAGTTGCATTTAGAATATCACTCAATTCATCTTTAATTCTTTCTGTCCACATTATTTCTTCATGGACAATTCTTACCTTATCCACAGGAAATCCTTGATGCTCTGTAATATTTGGTATAATATAATTAGGCAATAAGTGTCCTAGATGTTCACCTAAATGATCAGAATTAATAGGCATGCTTCTAAATAGATATTTGTAAAACGGATACGAATCCTTAACCCATTGTTGGCAAAATTCTGTTGTTGCGGCTCCAGTAATCATAAAAGGTATTTTTTCTACCATTATTCTATCTATATATGTTGAGAAAACTTCAGAACGAAATCCTCCTAATATTGCATGAGGCTCATGTTCAATCATTCTTATTGCCGCTCCTGTTGCAGCATCATAATCATACGATGCTTCTTTAGTATCTTCTCTAACAAGCCCAATATAATAGGTTGTTCCACTAATATTGACACCCCCAGCATCATTTATCTCTTTCGCCGCTACCCACGCACCTCCCCAACTATATGCTCCAGTAAATGCCATATCATCAAGAACTCCAATTTTAAGGGTTTGGCTAAGAGGCATTTGTTCATCTAACCCCGGATATTCATAGGGATTAGAAGGGCCTCCTGGTTGACCAAGAAAGAACCAAGCTCCAACACCAATACCAGTACCTATAACAGCTATTAATACAATAGCTATTATTCTTTTTGTCAATTGTTCCATATATTTGATCACTTCAATATTTTTTTTTTTTTATTTATTTTATATTTATTTTTAGATTCACAAATATTAGTTCATTTTAACATATATTTAAAGTTTTCAACTTTTCATATTAAGAATTAGTAGATTAAAATATCAACAACTGTTAAAGAGGCTTAACTATTAATTTTCTATGATGATTAATTTTCTATGATGATGATTCCATATTTTTATAAAATAAAATTGAAATATATTTGAATGCCCACCACTATTCCCAAAATAATTAACAAAATTATCAAAATAACTAGTGTATAAAATCTCCATTTAATTGAGATATTTTCACTTTTTTCTTTAAATCTAATATAAGGTAATAATATTGCTCCTACTATCCAAATTGAAATCCAAATAGTAAAAATATACTAAACAGGTGTTATAAAAGTAAATAAAAGCACAATGATGCTACCCCAACTGATAATTAGGCGATACATTCGACGTCTAAACATAATATTTGCATCGTCCGATTTTTTTGCAGGCATGAGAGAGAATAATACTCCAAAAATAGGAAAAATTAGGAGCGTTGAGTAGATCGGGTTTAATAAGTTTAATATAAGTGGTGATATCAAGATACCTGTTAAAGTAGAAAGTAAAATGCTAAATAGAACCCAGAGTGTCTTATAATGTGTCTTTATGAAGAAATAGTTTTAATATTCAAATCCACTAAAAGTGAAAAAAAAAGAAGGTAAAAAGTGAAATTTGTTTTATTATACCATTAATTACATAGCAAAATTCAAATACAGTTGAATTCCAAGCAATGTAGCAAATAAAATAAATAGAATAGTCAAAATTAATAGAGTATAAAATCTCCATTTAATTGATATCTTTTGTCTTTCCTCCTTTCTTAGTAAATATACAACAATAATTGTGCCGACCACTGTGATTGATATAAAGATTGTGAAAATATACCAATCAGGAGTAACTAACGTAAATATTAACCCAATTACACTTCCCCATCCGACAGAGAGACGTAATATTCTTCTTCTAAAAATCTTATCTGCATCATCCGTTTTTGTATAAGGAATTATTAAGAATAATAAGCCAAAGATAGAAATCATTACTAGTGAAGTATGAATCCAATCTAAAAATTTAAAAAACACTGGCGATAGAACTAAACCACATAATATTGAAATTATAATACTAAATGGAATCCATATGTAAATGAAATTAGTTTTTATAAAGTAATAAATTTTTACGAACATATTCTTAATTGCAATTTTAAGAGCACTAAAGAATTTTGAAAGGTAATCTATAATATTGTTGATAAATCGTTTTAATTCTTCTAACAGAAAGATAAATGGATAAAGTAAAATTCCAAAACTAAACAATGTTATACCTAAACCTAGGGATGAAACTCGATACAATATTAAAAATAATAAAATAAATATCACTAACCACATGAAAAATGCCCTAGATGCGAAAGTTGAATGTTGCTTAAATGGTTTTAAATGAATTGCTAAAAATGTAACAAAGATTAACAAACTACTACTGAAATTTAAAACTAAATCAAAGTTTGGAATTCCTATTAAAAATAAAAATAAATCAAGAGATAGTAAAGCCCCAATTAGTAGAAAAGAGGAAGATCTCAAGGATATTCGTAGTTTTTCATTAAATACTTTATCTATCAACGTTATTACAAACATGATGAATAAAGAAGCCAATATTAAATTTAAGTTAGTAAAAGGATCCAAATTAATGAAATACAAAGGCCATGATATGAAATTAAGATACGAAGCAATTATTAAAGACGATTTAATTTTATCTTTTTTAGAAACAATAACTTTCCAAAAACCTAATAATTTAAAGAGGTAAGCGATCTCCAGGATAAGGATAATAATAATGATAGGAATCACCGTAAAAAAGAAAGCAATAAAATAGGTACTATAAAGCCATACTAAATAGGTTGAAGTGAAGGTCAT
>JAEOTH010000208.1 GCA_016839915.1 Promethearchaeota archaeon | reverse complement strand
ATCTTTTTCACAAAATTTTCTCCTAATCCTTCTTTATATACTTTAGTAGATTTATTACAGAAATTACCCTTACCAACAGCAAGAATACAACCTTTTTCTGACTCACATTTTTCTAATTCACTTATCAACCAATATAATCCATATTTTATGGCACTTGAACAATGGCTTACTGTATATGTGTAATATCGCTCAGTCATTAACTATCTTTTTTATCTTTCTGTTTAATTTTATTTTTAAAAATTCCCTTTGAATTCTTTATGAAAGCTTTAATATACCTGAAAATATCGAATCCAAAAACCATTGCTATGAAAAATGTGAAGATAGTAATAAGATCAAAGGGAAATACAAATATTTCACCTATAAGATTCCATGAAAGGAAAGTTATAAACCCAATATTTAACAATACAATTATAATATTGAAAAATGAGAAGGAGATATATTTATTTAATTTATGCATAGCTTCAGTATAATGTTTATGAGTATCTTCTGTTGCAGTTTTTAAAGTTGCATAATATATTTCATCTAATTCTCTTTTAATAAAAAGATTCTTAGTATTTTGATCTTTATATTCTTTTTCAGCTTTCTTAACAATTATATGATATTTATCCCAATATTCATTTAAGGGGATGGTATATTCTTTTAGTTTTTTTGAAATTATTACAAATTTTGCTGAAAAGGCACAAAGAAATATAATTATTGTAGTAATTCTCGAAATAAAAGTTAAATTTGTAAACGATAAGGTCAGAATTACTGATAAAACTGTAAAATCAATCAACAAATATTGATGTACTTTACTAATGTAATATTTTCTATAATTATCATTTGATTCAAAGAATTTTTCAATATGATCCTTCGGGATGTGGCTCATTTTATTCTTCTTTTTTTACTTTTTGAGAATCTTCTATTACTCTTACATTTAATCCCTTTTTCATCCAATCCACATTTTCTCTTTTTTCAACATTTAATGATTTTGTCGTCCAATCGGAGGGATTTGAAACATTTTCTTTTTCTTCTTCTGTAATAATAATCACCGATGTTTTATAATCGTATTTAAGAATATAATTACTATATTGATTTATAAATCTAATTATAGAGAGTCAATAGAGTCTGGCGGTTTTCTGATTTATTAACAATTAAATAATTGTTATATAGTTAATATTTTATAATTAGAAAAATTCAAACTTATTCTAAATAATAAGATTGGTATTTAATGAATAAACAAGGGGACGAATAGTTGTCTTCACATCAACAGAAGAAAAAATACGAAATTATTATCATTTTGAATACACTATCTGTTGAAAATGTAACCTTCTCCCTGATCTGATCACACTAAATGTGGGATGAAAACTTTCTATTCGTGAGGAAATTGATGAACACATAATGTGTGTGAATTTCCCCAACCCAATTTTGGAATAATTATTTTAGATTTTACCAATCGAAACACTTTTATAATTAAATTTATATTATAATATTAAAAACTAAATTCTGTAAACTTAAAAGTATTCAAAGAAAAAAATTAATGGAATTTTATAGAAGAGAGTAGATTTAGTACTACTTTTGAAGGATCTCTTCAGTCAAAAATGTCGCAAATTAAATTAAATAATGACAAAATGGGCATACTGAGTGCTAATAAAATCAAGAGTTTTTTTAATTTGATAAGGCTAACTTCAGTATTCCAAAAGGAAGAATTGATAAAATGGATGGATAACATCAAGAGATATAATGAGACGGTAAGTGATTTTATTCGTCAAGTAATATGTGAAAAAGGAGATGAACATGGAAGAAGGAAAGAAAACTAATGAAAACGGGCTTCAAGTATTTCCTATAGACGATAATACTTACGGTATTAGATATTGTGGAAGATATCCTTTTCCTAATGGGATTCCCTATAAACAATTTTGCTCTATAGTGGATGATGACAGTAAAGCTCATCCTAAAAAGGTGTTTGACACTACAATTAAAATAATAAATCCAAAAGCGGATTTAACAGTCATAAGAAAGCAATTAAGGGAGCAGATGCTAAGGTTTATTCCTATTGAACTTGGTATTGATAAGTATACTGATGAAGATACTGAAATGGAACTTCTTGAAGAAACTGATTTTAATGAAATCAAGCCAACTGAATTAGAAGAAATTATTTCTATTGTCACTCTAGGCTCTAAATACAAATTGAAGAACCGTCCTTGGTTATCATTACTTGGTGCTCCTTCAATAGGAAAAAGTGAATCATTAAGCTTTTTTAACGATAAACGAATTGTTCATTGGAGTGGAAGACAAACTAGAAATGCCTTACTGAGTGGAAAACCCAATAAGGAAGTAGAAGATCCTTATGCTGTATTAAGGGAGTGTAAAGGAAAATGTCTTATCTATAATGATGTTGCACTTTTAATTGGTAGCGGAGAAGATGCTTTAGAAAACCATATTGGGATTTTAACTGAAGCATATGGAAAGAATATACTTGTTATTGAAGATCCTGCTGGAAGAAGGGAAATCAAAACACATTTTGGATTAATATGGGGCATGACTTGGTTACAATATAAAATAATGATACGACACACGAGTAAAATGGGACAGAGATTTTTGATGTATACGATCCCAACTAATCCTGATGTTGAGTATTTTGATCAAGATGATTACAACGATGAATTGAAAGATAAAAGAAAACAACAATTGGTTAGTCATATAATTAATACAGCTGAAAGATACTTTAAGTTACCTGAATATAGCGATGAATTAAAAAAATTTGCAAGTAATTTTGCCAAAAGGATCGTTCGGTTAAGAAATTTATTTTGGGGATCTGCTAGACCTAACCAGATAGAACATCATCAACGGTTAATGAATCAATTATTGACTTGTACAGTTCTACGAGCAATATTGTGGAATAGAGAACCTCAAATCGAAGATTTTAATTTCATAAAGAAACTGACAATACCCACAATTTATAAATTAGATGCTTTGAAAAGCTTTGCTAAAGATAGGGATGCAGATAAGCTTAAGACAGCTATAAAGGATAAATGGGAAATATTAAGACACAATCTAATCTCTTTTGGCATAACTGATGAACATTTGAACTTAGATGATGAATATAGAGCTTTACTACTTTCATTATAATTTTTTTTATTTCTAAGTATATACAAGAAGTTAGAAGTTAGGAGTTGCCCAACTTCTAAATACTATATATACATTTTTTTGATATAAAACATCAAATCAGATCAAAAAAGTAGCATCAATTCACAGACCAACTAGGTTCCCCTGATCAAATAAAGAATTCTTTTTGGAGGGTAAACAATTCAAAGGGGGGTAAGGATTATATACCTATAACCTAATTTTAATTGTTATTAAAATAAACTGAGATAATAATTAGTATTAGAAAAAGAGTATGTAATAATATGTAGCAGTAGTTTAGAGAAATCTAAATATTACAAAATTTAGTTATCCAATATATTTTTATACGGATTCCATTTATCATACAATTGAATATAATCATAGTAATTGAGTTTCACATAACAACTGAAGTTCACATCGCTGACTTTATGACATAACAATATTTTCCGGTCTTCTTTCGGGCATCCCATCCTTTTTCTTAGCGTGTTTAAAGTCCTTCTAAAAGTATGACATGAAATCCGCTTTTCAATATCCAAACGGATAACACAATTCCTAATATAATGGTTAATGGTTCTGAGAGCATACCTTTTTTTCTGAATGGATAAAAATAATGCGTTAGAATCCGTTTCTTTGCTCATCCGTTCCTTCATGTATATTTCTAAATGTTGTGCCAAACTTTCAGAAAAGTAATAAACCTTCCTTCCCGTCTTTCCTTCTGCTTCAACGTATCTTTTCTTCACATTCACATCTTCGCAATCCAAGTTGAGAAATTCTCCTATCCGCATCCCAGTTTCTGCTAATAATCGAAAAAAAATGTAATAGTTATAGTTGTTATAATACGTGTAATCCAGGATTGTTTTCACTTCTTCCTTAGTCATTACCACATCTTTGTTAGAATCTGGTTTTTTATGAATTGGCTTCCATTGGGTGCTATATCTAGGAATGACAATTACAATATCATCGTAATATTCCATGATAAACTGCAAAAAACTGCGGAAGATCATCCATTTATTTATTTTAGTCTGAAGAGCAATAGTATCCAAATGGTTTAAGTAATCGAAATAATCAATCACATCCCGTTTTGTCATATTAAATACATGTCCGCTATAGCCAAAATTATCAGATCTGAAAAAATATTCAAGGGCATATTTCCGTGTTGATTGGGATTTTTTGGAATGAGAAAACCGCTTTAGATAGCGATCTATGATTTGTTGATTGGTTATTTCCGTCATCTTAAGGCAAACCTTCCTGTAGATGTGATTTTAAATAGGTTCATGTCGGAAATGATTTTAAAAATGATATCTTCTGCTATATTGGTTTCTTCTTGAATCTGTCGCAAGGAAAGTGAATTATGATCTTCAAGCAATTGAATTATAGATTCCCGTTCTTTTGATAATGCATTAGATTCTGCAATTCTATGGAGATTCATTACCATTTCTTTCATGTCTTCTAGTGTATCTTCCCTCTGCAATATGATTTCTTGGTTTTTCATGATTTCACGGATGTTTTTGGCTATCCTTTCCATTTGAAGCGGATTTATTGAATTGGTATTAGCGGAATAGAATAGTTCGGGATTTTCTTGTCTCCTAATATAGTCAAATACAATTCTTCTCACGAATTCGGAAGTGGTTTTGAAGTTCTCTTTATCGGCAAAATGTTTAATTTGCTTTTTTTCGCGTGATGTGGCGGTAAATTGGATATATT
>JAEOTH010000207.1 GCA_016839915.1 Promethearchaeota archaeon | reverse complement strand
CCCATCTTTAGATTAAACAATCGTTTTATCATGAAATTTCTTTTACCTAAAATTTTGAGCTTTTCTATATCACATTCTAAACCTATGCATGTTTGAACTAATTCAGCTATTATTGATGGCAAAGGATTGGCAAAAACACACATAATTAGAGAGTTATAGAGTGCACGATAATCTTGCAACCGCGCACACATTATAGACATTTCTGAGTCATCTCTATGCCTTTCAACAGTAGTAATCCCAAATTCCTCAAGAGGAATTCCTAATGAAATGGTACACATATCACAAGTATTATGACAGGGTCCTCTTGGAGCTGCGACTGCATATGCTATTGCCATCCCAAAATTAGCCCTTAGATCATGATACGGAACTTCCATTCCATAGACAGTTGCAATTTCATCTTGAGATATTTTAAACTTTTTTCCTACAGCATTAGAACCGTCAGCTAATAAATCACCTATACCTTCTCTTATTGATATTTTTTTAATCAATTCTAAAGCAGGTTTGATTTCTCCCCATTTAAGTTTAAGGTTATCAATATTTTTAGAGTTAACTTTACCATTGTTATATAAGTTGTATAAAAGTGCTATAACACTGCTACTACTTATAGTATCAATTCCATAATCATTACATAGTTCATTTGCTTTTACGATTGACTCAAGATTATCGTTTAAAATTATTGAACCAAAACCCGCAAGAGTTTGATATTCTGGGGCTTCAACCTCTCTATCTGTTTTATACTCCCCCTCTTTAACAATTGCTTTTTTTGCACATCCGATTGGACATGAAAAACAAGGATATTTCCGTGTAATTGTTTTTTCTAAAGCTGTCATTCCTGATATATTATAAGCTCCTTCCCATTCTTCACCAAGAGTCCAATATTTTTTAGGTATCTCCCCCGTTGAATTCCATAAATCTATTCCTGCAGATGTACCAATATCTCCATACATTTTAGATGTAAATGCTTGATTTATATCATCTAAAGCTTTTTGAACTGATTGTTTGAAATTTTCTGAGTCTGCTGTTTCAAATTGTCTTTTTTTACCTCGAACAGTGATAGCTTTCAATTTTTTTGATCCCATTACAGCACCCATTCCCGTTCTTCCAGCTGCTTTTTCTTCAGAAGCAATAATAGCATATTTAACTAAATTTTCACCTCCTTGACCTATGCAAGCCACCCTTGTTAAATTTGAGCCTGATTGTTCCTTTACTATTTTTGAAGTTTCTAATATCCCTTTTCCCCATAGAAATGTTGCATCTTTAATTTTGACGCTATTTTCTGTAATTTCAAGATAAACTGAATTTTCTGAAGCACCTTTTATAATAATTCCATCATATCCCGCTTTTTTTAGCTCTGGACCGAAATACCCTCCACAGTTAGATTCCCCCCAAATTCCTGTATATGGGGATTTCGCACATACCACAAATCTGCCACTTGTTGGAATAGGAGAACCGCAGAACGGGCCAGTCATAAACATTAAAATATTATCTGGAGATAATGGATCGGTATCTTTATCTATATAATCATAGAGATACCTGCAACAATATCCAGCCCCTCCCAAAAAGCATTTTGCTATTTCTTCATCAAGTAATTCTTCAGAAATCTCTTTAATACTAAGATTAACCGATAAAACTCTGCCAACAAATCCTTTTAAAGTACCCATAATTAAAAATTCCTCTATTTAAATTCGACTTTTGAATTCAGAAATCAACATCTTTGCCCTCATATGCATAATAAAATAACTTTCTATAGAATTCGTCTGTAATTGATCTTGGGGTCATTACACTAGTAGCATCTTGAAAACAACAAGCAACTAATAGATCCATATTTTCATCTAATGCTTTTTTTGAAACTCCTAAATCATGTAATTTAGAAGGAAACCCTATTACATTTTGAAGTTCTTTGATTTTATCAACAGCTTTAAATGCAGCTGTTTTATTATCATCATTCCATTTAGCCCATCCTAATTGTTTAGCAATTTTAGCGTATATTTCTAAAGTATCATCATCCTTATCAGGATTGTTAAGGCAAAATTGTGAGATATATGGGAGTAGCGTCCCCACTACTCTTCCATGGGGAGTATGGAAGATAGCTCCCCAACTATGCCCCATTCCATGGCCAATGTGAACTTGAGAATTACTAAAAGCTAAACCTGCCATTGTTGCTGCCTGATGTAGATAATCCCTAGCCTCCATATCTTGTCCATTTTTATATATAATTGGCAAATACTTAAAAATAAGCTCTATAGCTTTCAATCCCATTCCATTGGAAAATTCATTCTTCCAATTAGATACCATACCTTCAAATGCATGTGATAACGCATCAAAAGCTGTATCAACTGTTAATTGTGGAGGCATATCTTTTGGAAAAATTGGATCTATTATAGCATAGGTTGGAGTTATGCCCCTATGAGCATATATATATTTTTTCCATATATCATCTTCTAATTTAGAAATTATCGTTCCATTTGAAGCTTCTGAGCCAGTTCCTGAAGTAGTCGGAATTGCTATAAATTTAGCTTTTTTCCCTGTCTCATACAAATCAGTTCTAAAAAGATGAATATCCCCAATATTCAACTCTGGAAATTCATATAATACCCATGCTGTTTTTGCAGTATCTATAACAGATCCTCCACCTAAAGCTATGATTAAATCGGGATAATAATCTAGACATTGTTCTCTTGCTTTTAAAACACCATCTTCTCTAGGATCTGGAATTACTTCGTTAAAAACTCGATATACTTTATCATATTTTTCTAATTTATCTGTTAATATTTTGAGATAACCTAACTCTTCAATATATTTATCGGTAACTATAAAACATTTATCTCCTTTAATATTTTGGATAAAATCTAAGCTTTCTTCTCCATAAATTATATTTGGACAATAGAAATACCACATAATTTTTCTCCTAATAAATTAATATGAATATCTTTTATTGAAAAATCCATTCAAATAAAAAAATAAATTTAGAAATCTTTTATAAAAATTCTGTTTCAAAGCGTCCGAGACTGTTCACTATCTCTAAAGCCGCTTTTGTATGACGCATCAATTTAGCCATATCTCCTTCTAGTCTTAATTTCCCCGCCATTATAGCTCTTATCGGGTCAATTTCCTTTTTCATAACTGATACAAAATTATCATAAGGTCCAGCCATGATATATTCAGTTTCACTCTCTTCACCTTCTGGGACTAATCTAGTTCCTGTACATTCTCCGTGATGCAATCCAATAAATATTCTAACTCTATGATCCAAATTACCACTAGGCTCAATAACGAGAAGCATATTTCCTTCCCACGTTAATGCTGAGGGTTTATAGTCTGGATTTTCATTAATGGCTTTGCCAAATGCTTCCACCCATTCTTCTGTTAAGATTTTTAACATTTTTTACACTCTTTCTACATATTTTAAATTTAGTTTATTCAATTTATAATAATAAATATATAATTGGATAAAAATGAATTTAAGATTTCAAAATTTATTGTTCATGCTAATGATAAATCAATATGAATATCTGTCAAGGGATATGATACACAAGGATGAATGAAACCAAATTCTTGGTCTATTTCTCTCATTTTTACTTCTGGAAGCATAAAAATCGTTCCTGAGATTAGTTTAGTTCTACACAAAGCACAAGCTCCTGAGCGACATCCATTATTTATTATTAATCTTAAGCTTTTTTCTCTTTCAAGACTATTTAACAATGGTTCAGTACATGAAACTTCTATAGTTTCATGGATTTTTTTCCCTTGTTGAATAAAATCAACAAATACCTTGACTGAATCTAAAGCTGTGATATTTTTTGGCCATCCTATTACTTCAGTAACATCATCAGGAACCCCATATAATTCAAAGATAGTACGAAATTTAGGAACATTTAACTCATTCAGTTGTTCTTGTATAAAGGAATACATTGCTCGGTTTCCAACAATATAAAAGAATTTATCTTTAACTGTATTTATTTCATCTAATATTTTATCTTTTGTAATAAAACCACGAGCACCATTCCAATCTGCTCGTGGTTCTGAAAGTATATACTGAATCTTGACATTAGGACGTCGTGATTGAATATCATCTAATTCTTTTTTAAATAAGATATCTTCCTCGGACAAACATCCGAATAATAACCAAACATTTAATTTTAAGTTATGTTCTGTAATATTTCTCAACATCGATATAAATGGAGTTATTCCAGAACCGCCTGCTATAAATACCAAATTCTTTCCATGAAATATTTGATTATAATATAATTCTCCTAATGGTTCTGTTGCTTCTATTATATCTCCAACTTTCAATCTATCAAGAAGATAATTACTAACGAATCCGTTCTCTTTTCTTTTTACTCCTAATTCATAGTATGCGTATAGATTAGGAGATGATACTAAAGAAAATGGGCGAGATGTTCTAACCCCATCGATTTCAACTATAAGTCCGATGTATTGACCTGCTCGAAATGGTGCTAAAGGTTTATTTGCTTTTGCTGAAATGAAGCGAAATAATTTTGTATCCTTAGATAATTCTTCTATATCAGTAACTTGAAGCAACTGTTTTTCTGGATGAATTCGATCACAGAGAGATTCTAATCCATCAAAATACCATGGAATTGGTTGGACTTCATCTCGTATCTTTTTTAATTTTTCGAGCTTTTGATATTTTTTAACATCGTTCATTATCTCTTTTTCCATGTTTACAACCTCCCTTCTTTATTATCTTTTAAAAACATTCCTGCTGCAATTCTCCCGCTAAGGATGCTTGCTGAAAATCCACCACCGATATTTGTCCAAGCTCCACATTGATATAAACCTGGAATCGGACCTCGACTTTTTAATCTGAGATTTGGTCCATCTAATAGATCTTGAGTATAACCATATATTGCTCCATCCATATTTTTTGAATATCTATAATAGGTTAAAGGTGTTGCAGCTTCTGCGACTTCAATATAATCACGAATATTTGGACATACTGTTTTTTCAATCATTCCAACCATTTTATCAGCAAGATAATCTTTAATTCGATGGTATTGATCAGGAGAAATATTATGCCATAATTTACCCATTTGTAATGTTGTGATACAGAGTTCCGCTGTTCCTGGAGGTGATATGTTACTGTAAACATGATTATAACACCCCGCTACGAGATATTTTGGTGGTTCTAGTTTTGCAAATGTTTCAAAAGCTATATCCATATCATCTGACTCGCTTATTGTCATCTCATGACCATGTAATCCTAGTTCTTTATAAGAGGCATTTAAACCTAGATACACTGAAAAAGCTGATGGACCAATTTCAGGAGCATATATTTTTTTAATATATTCTACTGGAACTACATCTTTAGGAAGCATTTTCATGGTTGTGCATATCGGATTAACATTTGAAATTGCTGCCTTACAGTTATATATGTCTCCATTAAGAAGTTCCACTCCTTTAACTTTCCCTTCTTCAACAATTATTCTGTTAACTAATGCATTATATCTTATTTCACCACCTAATTCTTCGAGAGCCTTAACCATTGAAGTCGATAAAGCATGTGCCCGTCCTACTGGATAAGCTGCACCCCATTTTAAAAATGTGATTATCATAGCAACATAAGCATATGCATTTAATCTAGATGGAGGAACTCCTAGATATCCCCATAAATGTGCGATAACTGAGATCAGTCGCTTATTAGTAAAGAATTTTTTAAACAGTTCTGATAATGTAATACCCGAAACTCGTATAAGCCACGGATGTTCTTTAAGTAATTCGGCTGGTGAATACTGACCTCTTCTTTTTATCATAAATTGTATTCCTTCTAACACTTTCTGGCACATATCCAAAAAATCTTCAATACCTTTTTTCTCTGAAGGAAATAATTCAATTAATTTCTCTGTATATTCTTCTAAATCAATAGGGATGGTAACATCATATCCATCCATAAATACACTACGATAAAACTCCGGGATTTGTTTAAACTGAATTTTGTCAGGAATTGCCCCAATTCTTTCTAAAAATCGATATAAACTACCTTTATTGTCTTCTGTTCCAATATCACTCAATTCATGTAAAGCACTATCAAATTCAAATCTCCCTCTTACAAATGAAGAGGCAAAACCGCCAGGAACGTTATGTTTTTCTAGTAATAATACTTTTTTTCCTACTGAAGCAAGTTGACATGCAGCACCAAGTCCTCCGAGACCTGCTCCAATAACAATGGTAGGATAAGTGTCTATTACTCTACTTTCATCATAAATACTATCATTCATAATACTATCATTCCTCTAAATTTTAATTAACGTCCGATAAACACAGGATCTCTTTTTTCTTTAATGGCTTTCATAAATTCATTAAAATCTTTCGAAGCAAATGTTTTTCTTAATCCTTTATTTTCTAAATCTAAAGTTTTCTCTATAATATCCCTAAAATATGCATGCATAGTTTTTTTCATTAATTTTAATGATAAGCTAGCCCCTTTCGGTGGTATTAGTTTTAATGCTTGTTCTCTTGTATATGGGATTAATTCATCCGGTGGTAGGATTTTATTTACAAGACCAAGTGCTAACGCTTTCTGAGCTGTTATTTTTTTTCCAAAATAACAAATTTCTTTTGCTTTTTGAAAACCAACTAGTAATGGCAAAAGAAATGAGCAAGCAAATTCAGGAATAATTCCATTTTTTGAGAAAAAAAATCCCAACCAAGCATCTTCTGCCATGTAAATTAAATCAGAACAAGCCAAGGGCATCGTAATTCCACCCCCTATTGCCATTCCATTAATAGCGGCTATAACAGGTTTAGTAAAGTTCCAAAATTTCAAACAAACTTTTTTTTGTGCAATATCCATAAGATCAATCTCGGGATATTTTTTCATTTGTTCCATCATTTCTGGTTTAAAATACCCTCCAGAAGTGAAAGCGTTTCCCCTAGGATCTCCTGTGAGAATAAGTACTCTAGCATTTTTATCTTTTTCCATATCTTCTAAAACATAATATAGCTCTAAGAAACTAATATAAGTCACTGCATTTCTTGCTTCTGGTCTTGAAATTGTGGCAGTACATATACCATTTTCTTCCTTTTCATAAATGATATCTTCAAAATCTTCTATTCGCATAATTAGAATTAGTTTTTATTTTAACAATAAATAAACTTTAAATTTTAGAATATTTAAACCTTATTTTACATTAAATATAAAAAAAAATAAAAAATTTGGAGTTTATTTGGATTCTTCTTCTCTTAATGCCTTTTTAAGCACCTTTCCAACCATTGTAAGCGGAAGTTCTTCTCGGAAATCCCAAATCTTGGGGACTTCATATTTTGAGAGATTTTCTTCTGCGAATTTTTTAATACTTTCTTTGACTGTATCAATAGCCTCAACTCCTTCTTTAAGCTGAATAACAGCTTTTACAATTTCTGCACCGGGTCTATCAGGATTAGGAATTCCTATTATTGCGAGGATTTGAATATCAGGATGCTTAGTCATTACTTCTTCAACATGAACACTGTATACTTTAAAACCACTTACTATAAGCATATCCTTAGTACGATCTACGATCTTGAGATAGCCATCTTCATCAAAAACACCAACATCACCCGTGTGAACGTAACCATCTTTATCGAACGTAACTGCTGTGGCTTCAGGTTTATTATGGTATTGTTTTACGACTGAAGGTCCTTTTATTAAAATCTCCCCCGGTTTTCCAATCTCTTTTACTTCTTCTCCAGATTCTGTATCTATTAGCTTAATATCTGTATCTGGCCATGGCAATCCAACTGTTCCAATTTTTTTCTTACCATACATCGGATTTGCGGTTATTACAACTGCCGTTTCAGTCATCCCATAAACCTCAACAAATTTATTCTCAGTGTGGAATTGTTTTTCAAATTCTCTTATAGCTTCTGGCGGAAAGGGTGCAGCGCCACTAACATATAATGTGATATGATCTAATACTTCTGGTGGGATTTTTTTCGACATTGGATTATTTTGAATCATTAAAAATAGTGTTGGTACATTTCCAAAACTCGTAGGTTTCTTGTCAATAATTTCTTGTATAATATGGTCAGTATCTCTTGGATTTGCTATTAGTGTTTGTGATCCTCCTAAATAAACCAAAAAAAGTCCAATAAGAAACCCTGCAACATGAAAGAAAGGAAAAGCTGAAAGAAGTACCTCTTTACCTTTCTCTCTGTTAAGCCAAACATCAAATTGATGAAGATTTGCCATTAAATTGGAGTGAGCAATCTCTACTCCTTTAGGTAGTCCTGTAGTTCCTCCAGTATACTGGATTAATGCCAAATCTTTTTCTGGATCAATATTTACTATTTTTAAATCAATTTCAGTGCTTAATACTTCTAGAAATGGAACCACCGTTTTTCCGGGCCACGGAATAATTTTTCCCTTTGGGATCTTTTTTATTAGTTTTCCCATGAATACTTTAAAGCCCCCAAAACCCATAAATTCTGAAATATTTGTTGGAATTATTACTTTCAGATCATCTAAGCGATCATAAATCTTTGAGAAAACTTTCTCATGAAGAATATCCATTGTAACTAAAAATTTAGCACCTGAATCCTTCATTTGGTAGGCTATTTCTTCGGGACTTAACAACGGGGAGCATCCTGTAACTGTTCCCCCCGCTATATATGTTCCATAAACAGCAAAAAGGTATTGAGGAGAATTTGCAAGACATATTGCGAGTACATCACCCTTATTCATACCATTTTTCTGTAAGAAGGTTGCAAATTTCTGAGAATGCTCCAATATCTCTTTGAAAAGGAATGTACGATCCATAAAATGAATACCTACGTTATCAGCATATTTATTCATACTCTGCGTTAGCATAGTCCCAATATCCTCTGTAGGATACGTTAAAGTAGCGGGAACATGTTTATCATATGATTTCAACCAAAATTTTTCATTACTCATCTGTTGACTCATCTTTATTCACACTTTTTTTTATTAAAGTGCTAATTATTTAATTTCATCTTGATAGTTTATAAAAATTGACATTTTTTTATTCAAGATCAATCTCTTCCAAAACAAGATCGGGAAAAAATATTCATGTCAGAAGAATACGGATAGATTAAATTAGAAAAGAAAGTAAATTAGAGCAGTTTATATAACTGCCTTAAGGTTAGGCTCATTATGTATTGTTGAATTTGTCTGGTACCGCCTCCGATTTCTTGTATTCTGGTTATCCCTAGTAAATCTTGCATTAATGTATTATCACAGACACCTGCACCACCCATTAGATTAGCACATTCATAAGCTGCTTTTTGACTCAATTTAGCACTTATAGACTTTAGTTGCGAAGCTGTAGCTACTAATGCTAGACTAAATTCCTTAGGGAGGGTTCCAAATTGCTCCATTTTTTTATCCACCATTTGACATACATTTAAAGTGGATAAAGTAAGATTCATAGTTTCAGCCCAAAGATCTGATAAGGGAAATCCGACACCTTGATATTTTAAAATTTCTCGATCAAATTGCTTTCTCATATTAGCATATATGACTGCATGAGATACAGCATTCCAAGCTTGTGCTGTGTTAAGAAGCACAATTCCTAATCTTTCTATATTGAGTCCCTCAAATAAATGCTCTCTGCCTTGACCTGGTTTGCCCAAAACATAATCTGGAGGGATTCTTAAATTTGTGAACGTTTCTTTACCAAGATAAATTCTAGGTGTCCAAGGAATATTTATTCTCTCTACATTCCAGCCTTCCCATGAGGTGTCAACTAATAATTGAGCCATCGTGTTTCCACTATTTTTTTCAGAAACTGCATAGACAACTGCCCAATCTGCTTTTGGCCCATTTGTCTGGTATATCTTTTCACCATTTACTATAAAACTTCCGTCCTCTTGTTGATCACAAGTCGTAAGCATATGAACTGCATCAGAACCTCTTTCGGGTTCTGTGATACAAATACACCCATTCTTTTGCCCAGTAACTAATTCTTTTAATGCATTGAGACGCACTTCATTATCCTCATGATGTATCAGTAGTGGATTAATTGCTAAAATGTTAGCTCCCATTCCCATGGTTAATTGGGGATCAAAGAAATCAGAAGCCAATGTTCTCATAAATTCAGTTGTTAATCCATGTGGTTCATAATTCATATCAAGAATATCAAATTTATTTATTCGAGTAACCAAACCTTCTTTACCAATCTCGGGAATCCATTCATAAAAATCTTCATTATGGGTGATATTATTCTTTCTTTCAAACCCGATGAAAAACCTCTGAGCTTTTTTAAGAAAATCTAATTGTTCTTTTGGTAAATAAGACATTAAATTGTAATTCAAGAACTTATACCGATTCTTTAAAGAAAGCTTTTCAAGTATCTCATCATTAATGCATTGTACTTGCCCTTTTTTATTAACCAATTCAATCAACTCTTAAAATATAAATTAATTCTTTGAATTGTAATATTGAATTTTTTAAATATTCTTAGAAAAAATTACCATTTCAACTTGTTTTTCAATCTTATATTTTGACAAAAATCTACAATTAAGCAATGTGTCAGAAATAAAGGAACTCAAATGATTTCAAAATTATTTAAATGGTTAATTCATATTAATAATCATATTAAAATTAATAGAAAAGAAAATAAATATGACAGAAGAAAAAATAGTTGTTGCTAATAAGGGGCTTGTAAGAGCAGAATTTGCATTTTGGGTTGGTCAATATATGGATAAATTCTATGATGCTTTTGAAAATAAGAAAATTATTGGAAATCAATGCCCTAAATGCGAAGATGTCTTTGTTCCACCACGAAAAATATGTGGAAAATGTAATGAAACGATTCCTTTAGATCAAAATTGGGTGGATTTACCAGACACAGGTACATTAAAAAATTATACAATAACTTACTACAAAATAAATGATAGAGCTAGCCGAAAAGTTAAAAAACCTCAAATTATTGGGATGATCCAGATAGATGGAAGTAATACAGCAATTGTTTACCGTCTAATAAATATTGAACCAGGAGAAGTGAAAATTGGGATGAAAGTTAAAGTCGAATGGGAAGAAAAAACAAAGGGAGAACCCTCGGATATAAAGGGTTTTGTTAAGGTGTAGGAGGTGATATTAAATTGGAAAGAGTAGCTATAGTAGGATACAATCAAGTTAAATTATATTCTGATGCACATTATGGAAGATATGAAATGGTATTTGAAGCTGTAAGAGGAGCTTTAGATAGTGCTGGATTGAAAAAGAAAGAAATAACAACGGTAATTTCTGCCACAAATGATTATTATGATGGTCGTACGATTTCAAATTCTTTAACTGTAGAAGTTGGAGGGGGTTACTTAACAGATGAATCAAAAGTAGAAATGGATGGAGCTCATGCTGTTTTATATGGATTAATGCGAATTTTATCTGGTAATCATAAATTAGCTGTTGTATGGGGAGGGAGTATGGCATCATGTTTTCCGTACCATTCTGCTCGGTTGTACGAGACTGACCCAACCTGGGAGCGACCAGTTGCATATGTGAATGATATTACTTCGGCAGGTTTCCAGATGAGGGCGTATATGGAAAAATATGGTGTAGATGCTGAAGAGATTGCTAAAGTTGCTGTTAAAAATAGAAAAAATGCTGTAAAAAATTCATTAGCATTAGCAGAAGCTCAGAATCCAAATTTATCAGTTCAAGATGTCTTAAATTCTGAGATTTATGCTGATCCAGTTACAGAATTAATGGTAGCTCAACCTTGTGATGGTGTTGCAGCATTATTATTAGCTCCTGAGAAAGAAGCAAAAAAAATAACAGATAATCCAGTTTGGATTACTGGAGTAGGCTATAATCAAGAAACTTATTATCTCGGAGATCGAGATTTATCAATCAGTAAATCCATGGAATTGGCAGGTAAAATGGCATTTAATACTGCTGGAATAAAAGATCCTAAACTTGAGATTGATGTGGCTGAATTATTTGAAGGATATGCTCATGAAGAATTGATATTTATAGAAGCTTTAGGATTTACAAAGAAGGGTCAAGGTACAAGTTTAAATTCAGAAATGGGTGGAAATCTTCCTATCAATCCTTCGGGAGGTGCTCTTGGAGGAAATCCTCCATGTGCAACAGGATTAATAAGGATAATTGAAGCTGCAAAGCAAATTAAAGGAGAAGCAAACGGTCATCAAGTTGAGGGTGCTAAAAAAGCTATTGCTTCAGGACAAATAGGTATGTGTGCACAAAACAATATTATTTATGTATTAGAGGGAGGTAATTAAAAATGGGAAGACAAGTTTGTGTTGCAAGTGCTGGTTTTAGTGAACATGCTTCAAAACGCTCTGACGTAAGTATGCCTGAATTAGTAAGTGAAGCAATAGAAGATTGTTTGAAAAAGGTTCCTAGTCTTGAAATTAAAGATATTGATGCTTTTGTAAATGGGAATATGCCTGCATTTGAAGGCTCAAATATCCCAGAATTATGGATGACAGATTGGATGGGTGCTAGAAATAAACCCTTAATGAGAGTTACTACAGGGGGTACAACTGGTGGTTCTGTGGCTATATCAGGTTACTATTCTGTCGCTTCTGGATTGCCAGGTGTAGATACTGTATTAGCAATTGCTTTTGAACAACAAAGCCAAGGTGATACTGCCACGGGACTTGCTAGCGTTGCTTATGGAGAAATTTCTGTGTTGAATTCTTTAGGCATCCCTTATGATCAATTGACTCTCCTTTTATCTGGTGGTGCTGCTATAGGAATTGCTTCTTATCAAGCTGTTAATTATATGCGCAAAAGTAAAATTACAGAAGAGGATTTAGCTAGAGTTGTCGTCCACAATAGACACAATGCCGCAAAAACATGGTGGGCTCACCTTAAGATGCCGGATCTCACTATTGAAGATGTCTTAGATACTCCATATATTTCATATCCACTAAGATATGGAATGGTGTGCCCAGCGTCTGATGGAGCATGTGCAATGTTATTTACAACTGAAGAAAAGGCAAAAGATATATGTGATATTCCTGTATATGTTAATGGAGTAGGTAGCGTAGCAAATGAAACAGCACTGATTGGTTATAATGGTAGTGGTTCAGCACAGTTAGATCTTTCTGAGCAACTTGGCGCTCAAATTACTTCTGATTTGGCGTTTAAACATGCGGGTATATCTTTTCCTAGGAAAGAAGTAGATTACGCTGAGGTATATTCACCATTTCCTAACCAAGAACTTATGTGGGTGGAAAAATTGGGTTTATTCGAAGAAAATACAGCAACAGAAATGTATAAAACGGGAATAACTGCCTTCAATGGTGAATTGCCTATTAATTGTTCAGGAGGAGTTAACTCCACAAATGCTATAGGAGCATCAGCAATGGAAAGACCTGCTGTTGCAGCCTTACAGATTATGGGAAAGGCTAGTAATCAAGTTCCTAAGACAGTACATACATCATTGGGACATGGTTGGGGAGGATATGTTAATTTAGTTACCATGATGGTTATGGCTGATGAACCAGCTAGAAAAATTAAATAAAATATTGAGGTAATGTAAAATGTCTAAAAGAACATTAAGAAAATCGATGGATTATATTAAAAAAGATTATGTTAGAACGAGAACTATGCCAGCAAATTGGTATTTATCCAGTTATAAATTTAAATTTAATATTACTCATATGAAACCCTTTATGGAAAAATTAAAGCAGAAAAAACTGGTAGGACTCCAGTGTTCAAGTTGTAATAGAATATTTTTTCCTCCTAGGCTTGTATGCGGTAAATGTATGGTAAAACCTGATCGTTGGGTCGATTTACGTGAAACTGGGAAAGTAGCTTCATACACTATTACTTATTTAAAAGATCCCGAAACTGGCGAAGTTTTAGAACGTCCTATCGTTTGCGCACTATTAGATGGAGCAGATACATCATATCCAGCACAATTAGATCCTGATGTTGAATTTAAAGATACTTACATAGGAATGCCTATAAAAGTTCATTGGGCAGAAGATATACAGGGTGGATTAATGGATATTGAATATTATGATCCAATTGAAGACGACGCAAAAGACTTGGAATTACGTAAGGATTAATAATTTTTTTTTAAATTTTTTTTTCATATCTTTAATTAAAAGGATTTTTTTAAACGATAATCTGGTTTTATTTCACTATCTATTTAGAAACTTACTTAACGTGTTGCCTATTATATGAGCAGAAAACTTAATATCATCTTCATTTATCCCATAGTGAGTTACAAATCTTATTTTTTCTTTGCTAATATTAAATGATAAAATACCTTCTTTTCTAAGCTGAGTTACTATTTTAGATATATTTATTTTTTCCAAAAGTTCAACAATTACAATATTAGTCTCTGGTTTATTTACTTTTACAGGTAAATCATAGGATTCAATTTTTTCAGCAAACAATTCAGCATTTTTATGATCTTCCTCAAGTCTATTAATCCATTTTTCTTCAAGAGCAATTAATCCAAATGATGCAATGATCCCCGCTTGACGCATACCCCCACCAAGCATTTTTCGATATCTCCTTGCCGTTGTTATAAATTCTTTTGTACCTGCAACTATCGATCCAACGGGACATGATAATCCTTTAGATAAGCAAAACATAACACTATCAACATGCTTGGTGAATTCTGTAACAGGAACTTTTAAACCCACTGCTGCATTGAATATCCTTGCTCCATCTAAATGTAATTTTAAATTATTCTTTTCTGAAAATACCCTCATGTCTTTGAACACTTCTGGTTTAATAATCACACCTCCGTGATAATTATGAGTATTTTCTAAAGAAAGGAGAGTCGTTGGAGGTTCATGTATATCCTCTTTGTTACGAATTAATGTTTGGAGTTGATCTAAGGAAGGAACACCTTTATTTGAAGGATAAGTTCTAATCATTAATCCTCCAATACGTGCAGCACTTCCTACTTCGTTTTTATAGATATGACATAATTCTTCTAAGAGGATTTCATCACCAGGATTAGTTTGGGAAAGAAGTGAAACTAAATTTCCCTGTGTCCCAGAAGTGACGTATACGGCTGCTTCTTTTCCAATGACTTTAGCTGCCTTTTCTTCCAACTCATTTACAGTTGGATCTTCTCCTTCAACATCATCTCCAATATTAGAATTTTCTAATGATCTCAGCATTGCCCACATTTCTGGCGATGGCATTGTTACAGTATCAGATCGTAAATCTACTATTCTCAATCTAATCAAGTTTTTATCAATAATTAATTAAACCTCTATAATGATTCATAAAAATAAAAACATATGATAAAAAAAAAGAAATCCCAAAATAAAGGAAAAATTAAAACTTGTGCTATAAGACAAAAAAAGTATTTAGAATATAAATTATATTAGAACTTATGAGTTTAAATGTAAGAAAGTATAAGAGCTATAAAAAGTGGTTTTTATACCATCTTTATACGCAAAAATACTTAGTAATGAGTGTTATAATTGGAATCATTTTCCTAACATTAACTAGAACCCTCATTCCTGTTATTATCGGAGAGATTATCGATAACTTGCTTATAACTCAAGATGAAATTAGTCTAATAATAATGGTTTCAATAGGACTTTCTCTTTATCTTTTTCGTAATGCTATGGATTATATTACTATGATGGCAGGACATAAACTTGGATTGAAGACTGAGCAGAATATGAGGAAAGAGTTTTTTGATACAATTCAACTGAAACCATTACGATATTATGATAATGCTCGAACAGGTGATCTACAAGCTTTAGCAACTAATGATTTGCGTATTGTGAATACAATGGTCTCCCATGGTAGTTTTTATATT
>JAEOTH010000045.1 GCA_016839915.1 Promethearchaeota archaeon | reverse complement strand
TTTTATATTAGAAATAAAAACGTCATAACAATCATTAGTGTCGTCATCACCATAAACATTATGCAATAAGCTACTTCTGAGATTATCCATGCTACCAATTGTTTCCATATATTTGGTTTTGGGGCTTGTTGGATTATTATTTGTTGTGTTGGTTGAGGAGTAGTGTGTGACATCGCATGTGCTGTTGTTTCTGGCTCTTTTTTAGAATACTCCCACAAAATGGGCAAATAGATGCGGTTTGTTCAATTTGTTTTCCACAATTAACACAATATTTAAAAGGATCCTTAATTTTCGCTTCCAATTTTACCTTTTCTTGTTCGATTGCTATTTTTTGTCTCTCTAAATCTAATCCTTGTTGTTTTATTATGGTTTCGAATTTTTTTCGCTGCAATTCTAATTGTAATTTTTTCTCTTCCTGTTTGAGTTTATACTTTTCTGTATTTTTTTTGTCATAAATAAATGCGGGACAACAGAAAAGTACGAGAACAGCGCCAACAATAACACCTGGATTATAAATATCTGGCATTCCTTCTGTGCCCATTGTAACAGCTGCTATTGCTAATGCTATAGCAAATAAAATTAACCAAGTTAAAGTGTATTTATATTTTACCATAGAACCACCCTGATTTTTTACATTTATTTTGATATAATTATATATCATTTCGTATTATTTAATCATTTAATACTAATTCGATTAGCTATAAATAGTACTTTGATAGAATATATTGTAAAAAATCTACAAAATGAGGTAAACACTGAAAATGTTTTTAAACAGGTTTAAAGATTCTCCTAAAAATAAATATGTACTCATAATGACTATAATCGGTCTTGTGACGGTTTTATTAGTTTATCTACTAATTTTCATGCCTATTGAAGCTGCTGTTCCAACTTACGGGATTTTAGATTATGAGTTTGCCTGGACACCTGATAGAGTGCAAAATATACTTTTAGCATGGGGCGTTGAAGGAATTCTTAGACAAACTTTTGCAATATACTGGGATTTTTTATTTATTGTTGGTTATGTGTCTTTATCTCTTGGCTTGATTTTGCTCATACTAAGAAGATCAGAGGGAAAAGTCCAAACTATAGGCCTATATTTCACACTAACACCCTTTTTGACAGGTATTTTCGATATCATTGAGAATATTAATTTATTAATGATGTTTGATACTTGGATAATGTCCCCCACAATATCTGCTGTTAATTCATTTTTAGCTTCATTAAGTGCCTTAATAAAATTTTGTTTTTTATTTGCTGCTATAGCATATTTTCTAGTAGCGTTATTTATAATAGTATTAAACAAAATCAAAAAAAGAGATTAGCATATATTTTTAGATGCATTGAATATAATTCTCTGCATCCAAATAATAAAAAAGGAAAAGAAGATAATCCCAGAACCGTTGCAGGGTTGTCATTGAATGTCTCATTTTTTCACATTCAAATCATTCTTAATTGGGATTTATGAGATATTTATCGATTAGAAGAATTATTGCGCTCACTGAGGGTCTGTCTGTTTTATCTTTTCCAATATATTTCCAAATAATTTTTCCATTTTTATCGAGTAAAAATTTACTTGGTACAGCTTGTTTGACTTTGAGCTTACCCCAACCTTCAGCAAACCAATAGACATTATAATCTTTTGCAATTTTCGCTCCTCGATCAGAAACCATGTCTACAGGAAAGTTATTTTCTTCTTTAAATTTCCTTAACAGTCCAATTGTATCACTTGCTATTGAAATGATTTTAATGTTTCGTTCCTCAAATTCTTGAAAATGTTTTGTTAGATATTCTAATTCGTTCTTTCAATAAGTTCACCAACTCCCTCTAAAAAAATCGATCAGCACTCCATTATAGGTTTTAAGGAGTTTTTCTAAATTAACTGAGTTACTATAGATATCTACTGTGCTTATTATAGGTGCTTGAGAATATAATGCTAATCCTCTAGGTCTCTGTGTTGCATCTTTATTTAGAACCATATATTAATTACCTCGAATCAATTCCAATGTAATATTTCTTACACAAAATATCAAATTTAAGTATTATAAACATATGCATATCGAAAATTCTTTAAAAAAAAGTATAAATACTACTCCCAAAACCCTCACAAGGTTGTCCATAAATGTCTCATTTTTTTACACTTAGATCATTCTTAATTGGGATTAATAATCTGCCTATCAATGATATCTGTCATCATCTCTATTGAAGGTCTATCCGTTTTATCTTTTCCAACATATTTCCACATAATCTTGCCTTCTTTATTGATGAGGAATTTACTTGGTACTGCTTGCTTTATTTTATAATCTTTTCCTCCACCTGGCGCAAACCAATACACATCATATTTTTTTGCTATTTTAGCACCTCTATCAGATATCATATCAACTTTAAACTCATTATCTTCTTTAAATTTCCTCAATAGTCTGATACTATCGCTAGCAATAGAGATAAGTTTAATATTTCGTTGCTCAAATTCAGAAATGTTATCAGTTAATAGTCCTAAGTGCTTTTTGCAATGGCTTCACCAATTTCCTCTGAAAAAATCAATCAAAACTCCATTATGAGTCTTCAAAAGGTTGTCTAATTTAACGGGATTATCATATATATCTACAGTATCTATTTGAGGTGCATTAATATATAGTTGTAATCCTTCAGGTCGTGGTGGTTCTTCGTTCTTTTTATCAGTCATAGTTTTAAATTGTAAATTTTAATAAATTAATTAAAAATTGATTTTGCGTTTTTTATATATTTTTCTTTAAAAAAAAAGGGTATTGTTATATATTATTTAAGCGAATAATTCCAAAAATTGTCCTGCTATCCCAAAAAAGTCTACATCTTCTAATGTATCAAGATTCCCTTTTAAATATAGTACAGTATCTCCATTATAATCTAGTATTTTTTCATTTTCCTTCTTAAACTCGAAAAGAGCTCTATCATCAAGGGAAGAATAAATTTTGCTTTCCTTTATATATCCCTGCTGTTCACCTTCATTCCAAGCTATAACACCATTATCTTGAAGAATCAAAAGAGTATAACCTGTGTTATCTTTAAATTCGTTATTCTCAAGGAATCCAATTAATTTCTTTTTTTTATTTAAGTATTGTTTTCCTTCAATAAAACCTACTAATTTCATTTTCTTATTAAGAACTTCAATCATTGTTTATTTCACCCAAATATGTGCTTTAAAAAATTAATAAGCTTTAAGATATAAGTTTTACTTAAAAGCCAAATAAGAGCAGTGGTAACTATTCACTCGAAAATCTTTCAAAAAGAATTTCTGTTATAACATCAAAAGCCCTTTGAACATTAGCTCCTGTTTTAGAAGATAATTCAACAAAGGAAGAAAGATTATATTTTTTTGCTGCTAATATTCCATCATCTCGTGGAACTACTCTAAATTCATCCAGATCTACTTTAGAGCCTATTAGCATTATCGGTATATCCCCCGCATGTTCTCTAATTACTTGTGTCCAATCTGGAAGATGATCTAATGATAAATGATTAGTAATATCATATAAGAAAAAAGCACCATTAGCGCCTTTACAATACTGGGAGAGTAAGAATCGAAATCTTTCTTCTCCTCCGAAATCCCATATCTGTAATTTTACTTTTTTATCTTTGAATGATGTTGTTTTTGAATAAAAATCGACACCAATAGTTAATTTTAGATCTTCTGGAAAAAACCCAGAAATATATCTTATTGTAAGAGATGTTTTGCCAACTGACGCATCTCCCAACATTAATACCTTAAATGTATAATCGTATTGTGTCAATCTAATCAATATTATTATTTGTAGGGTTTTTTCTAGATATCTAAATAGAAGGGATTAATTTTAAGTTATAATATTAATATACCTAATATTAATTAATCTTTCTTTAATTTAAAAGTATTAATTTCACAAGAAGGCAGAAATCACATTATCATTAATAAAATATTAAAAAGAGAATGAGCAATTGAACCTGGGATTATTGAATTATTGAAATAGATAAAAGTGAAAGACAAGAGAAGCCCAAAAGTAAAATAATACCCAAAATATGTTACAATAGTAGTGAGTGGTACTAAGAAGGGAGGAACATGATACAATGTAAAAAGAGTAGAGGAGATGATAATAGAGTAAATGAGTTTTAGTTTTATATTACATCTTTTAATAAGAAATCCTCTAAAGAAGGCTTCTTCACACGGTCCGATTATTATTATTTGTAACACTATTAAGAAAATTAATTGAATAAAGTTAGGTTGAATGGGCGCCGTGCTAATGGCTCCTTCTTGAGCGTATTCAACAAATTCATCACCAAATAAATTACTGATAATTATATCTCTGAAAAAAACAATAACATAATCACTTAAAAAGAAAAATAAGATTCCAAAGCCCAAGCCTGAAATTATTTTTATAAGTAGATCTTCATTTTTTTGAAATCCCATATCTTTTATTACAGCTGTAAATGACTGATTCTTTAGCCTACTAAAAATTAATGCCGGTAAAAGAATTAATAATAACTCTAAAAGCATCATTCCAATTAATAACCAAGAGTTTTCTCCCAACTGGATGGTCATCATTTCTTTTATCTTGATGTTAAATGAGTGCTAAAAAATCAAAAAATTAAAGATCTCATTATTATTAATATTAATTCTATTATTTGTACTTTTGATGACAATTAAAAGGGATAAATTGATTAATTCAGAAAATAAAAATCTACTAAATTTATCTCATAATAATGAGCCCATTAAAAATCTTGGCTTCACAAAAGAGCAACTTCTATTAAAAGACATTAAAACAATTGTTAAAGAATATTTAACACTTGAAGAATTAAAGAAGTCCTTTGTTAATGTTGTTCTTAAAAACCTTGATAGTTTAGAATTTTCTCAATTTATAGATTTCCCTAAATTTTATATAAAAGAAGGATTTTTGAAGAAAGAAGTATCCTCCGCAAATATTCGGGGATTAAATGTGGTAAGTGTTGATGGAAGCTCTGTAACTAAGAAGTATGCAAACGCAGATTTCTCATTCTTAAAGGCCATTGCAGTTAAATACTTTTTTCAAAAAAATCATATTGCTAATATTGCCTATTATCCTGATCTGAGTGGTTTTAATAATTATCTAGTGCAAGGCAACCTATTTAATCGAGATGAACCTACAATTGAGACTAAAATCTCTATTGATATGACATTCATGGAGATCAACTTATTAAATAATATGATTAGAAAATATTCTGATATTGATATGATTATAATTGATGGATCAATCGTAATCATGCCAATAAATTTGGTATTCTCAAAAGATCCTGAAATCTCTAAGAAGTATGACGAATTACTGAAAGAATATCATAAATTATATTTAAATTGCAAAGAAAATGGTATACTATTAATTGGCTCAATTAAGGACACAAGAACATCTGCTTTATGTCACCTATTAAGAGATACCATACAATTATTAAAACCTAGTTATTCTAATTTAAATGATTTTATTAAAACCAATTATAGAAAAGTAATGGATTATTTTTCAGATTTGGATTTATTTAGTAGAATAATGGAGAAGTCGGAGAGAACTTGCATTTTTAATTGTAAAAGAGAAATTGATAAAATAAGAGATACAGGGATTAAAAAAGAAATTCCATATTATTTTCCCCTCTCCTTTTATGCTTTTTATCTAAAAACCGCACGATATGATACACCTTGCAGAATTGAGTTCTTCATGGACGAAAAGCATTCTTTTAAAAAGGCTTCAGAGAAAGCAGACCTAATTACTTCAATCTTATTACCGATATCAAGTTTAAATGAGCATTATGGATTACCAATCCCTCAAATTGAAGCTCATAGAAGAGCTGTCTTTAAACCAACAGAAATCGACATATTATTAAATAATTTAACAAGGACTCTAAATACTCATGGAATTTCCTTATTAGAAAAGAGAAGAAATAGAAGACCTTTTTAGTGCTTATCATATTTTAGTCTGTTTAAATAAATTTTTTCGAAGAAGAAATGATGTTCTTTGAGAATTCTAGTTCTATATCCCAATTTAATAATTTTTTTATTAAGCTCAGTCAAACTGGTTCTACTTGAGGATATATAATAAATGTAATGGGGTCTATTTAAATTTAGAAAAGCCACAGCATTTTTCAAAAATTTAATGATTAATTCATATCCTCGTTTACCTCCATTCCAGCTGTAATCTATACTTTTTTTACTTTCAATTAGGTCAGAAGAAGGTAAATATGGAGGATTGAAAATGATTATATTAAAAGAGTCTTTTAAGGAATTGGGAAAGGAGTCAAATAGATTAGAATGTATAAATCTAATTTCGTTATCAACACCATTAGACTTTTCATTTAATTTTGCACAAGTTATTGATTCTTTTAAAATATCAGATGCATAAATTTCTGGGTTAAAATTTGGATTAAATTTTTTGATCAATTGAAAGAAAATTGCTAATATCCCTGTTCCAGTACCTAAATCGAGGATTCTTTTAATCTCGCTTATTTTTAGGCCATCAAAATAAGAAATGTTAATATTAGATTTAAAATAATCTAAGATTAGATAAGTATCATCAGAAGGAGTATAAACATTTTTGGAAATACAATTAATTACTGGATCAGGAAAGGAGGGCACTTTAATCACTCACTCTTGAATTCTATTCAAGAATAGAATAATTTACAAATTTCAATATATTCATGAATTTCAAAATCAAATACTTTTTTATTATCATAATTGTTCATATGTAAAATCGAGTTAACCTCTTCTTTTGTGTACTGAATGTCTTTTTGTGTTTTTAGAAAAAGATTAATAGCATTAACAATATTTTTATTTTTATAAGGCATTATCCCAGTAATAAAACTTAAAAAAAATTCTAAAGCTCTCCTTTCTGAGAAGAATGAGTTAATCTGATCTTTAGGTATAAGCTTTATTAGCGATAACGCAATTTTTGGAACAGGATAGAAACTTTTTCTTGAAATATTTGTTTGAGAAGTAGGTTCCATGAATGTATTAACGTTAATACTAATTCTTGAGAAATTTTTATAATCTCCTGATATAAATATTCGATCAGATATACTTTTTTCAATTATCAATATTCCTATAGGTGAATTTATTCTAAAAAAAATTCTATCCAAGATTGGTCCTGTCACTTTATAGGGAATGTTAGAAACAACTTTATTATGATCAGGGATTTGAATTTTTAAAATATCTCCATGAAGGATCTCAATATTATCATAAATGGAGAATTTATCTTCTAAATAGGAACATAAACGACGATCAATTTCAATAGCATATATTTTTTTTGCTATTTCTACTAATTCTACTGTTATCGCTCCTAATCCCGGCCCAATTTCTAAGATAGTATCAGTCTTAGAGAGTTCAGAAATAGAAATAATTTTTTTTACAATATTTGAATCAGTTAAAAAATTCTGACCGAAAAATTTGCGAGGCTGTATTTTTAGTTGCTTTAAAAGGAGTTGGACTTCTTTAATATTCATGGGGTTCATTCATATTTTTTAGTCTTGCTAAAAAGGTAGTATTTTACATCTCTTTGAAGTTCTCTAATAATTCTTTGGGCAATTAATTTAGCAGGATTAGAAATACTAGTTCTTTCGGCAATATCTTGAAAAGTTCCAAACTTTTGTCTTTCTCTTGCCTCAAGAATCTCCCACATGTGTTTCTGGCCAATTCCGGGCAATAACTTTAAAGCATGCATTCTTGGTGTAATCGATGTAGAATTATTAAAGAAATTGATAAATTCTTCTTCATATGTTAATAACTCTTTTTCAAGAATTGGTTGGATTAATGCTTTTGCAGTACTTGTTAAATCATTATAGTCTATCTTTTTTAAGACTTCTCTTAATTTTTCTTCATTTATGAATTCTTCAAAGGTTTTTTGTTCTTGAACTTCAATATTAGAGTTTTTATCTACCTTAACTTCGTAAAGTACAAAATCTGGAAAAGTGAGAACTTGCGTTATTGGAGTTTTAGCCCAACTAGGTTTATCTTCCTCGGGATGTCCATGTAGTAATACATCTAAGATAACGATTTCCCGAAATTTCTTTATGAATTGTTTTTTCTTCCGTGGTCCACTTCGATAATTTCTTCTGCGTGGAGGACCTCTGTATCGCTCTCTTCTTTCCATCATTACTAATTATTTTATTTTTTACTTTTTCGATTACCATTTCAAATTTATGTTTATAATGAACTACATAATTAGATGGGATTGTTCATTAGAATTTAAAACAAAAAAGACTTATAAATTTGACGGATTTTAATTCATATCTCCGAAATTTTATAATTATGAATACAAAATTCAAAATTTAAGAAGATTTAAGTTCCTCAATTTCTTCAATAATGATTTCTAGTTGTTTATCTGTTAAAGTTTTACCAGTAAAGCTTTTTTCTAAAATGACCCTTAATTCTGGTACAGTTTGAGGATCAACATTCACAATATTGATAGCATAAATTTCTTCGATTTCGTACTTTTCCATGAGTAACTTTTTTATTTTATTCGCAGTTTTTGCGTCAAACTTAGCAAATTTATTTACATAGTTATACGTGATTTCTTGAAAGTGAGACATTCCTTCGTCAGAATTAATTTCTAGCCATCTTTCCTTTAAGATTTCCATTATTTCTTTTACTTCAGGAATAGATGCTGTTTTTTCGTCTTTTTTACGGCCCGACATTATTTACAACTTAATATTTTATTTATCCTTTATAGAAATCGGATTTAATCTTATATGTTCTTTTCCAATAATAAGTGTTTTTTTGGAGTTTCCTAATTTTACTTCGACTAAATAGCAACGTCCCCGGTCTCCAACTATTGTCCCCGTTAAACCATGGAATCTACGATGTGGCATTCCACGTTTATGTTGGGATGGATCAGTGATTACATCTACTTTATCTCCTAATTCATAATCGATTAAATATTTCTCGATGGAACCGAGTCCTCTGTCTCGCACATTCTTTCTGTGTCTGCTCCGAGTCTTGTTTCTGTATCCTTTATGGTTTGTCAAACAAACACCTCTGAGTTTAAGATAAATAAGAAATTATTACAATAGTTTAGTAAAATCATGAAAGATAACTTATTTATTTTATTGATTTTAGATGTCGTTTAAACTGAAATTTCTAAAACATCTAACTCTTTACATTTTAGAGGCGTTTTAAAAATCTCTGAAAAGGAGGGAGAGGTGCGCCCCTCATCACCATTGATAAGTTCTTTTATATAAGTTCCACCTTGAGTCTCTATTTTAAATTCAAATAAGTTTGGTTTAACAAATTTTCCTTCAATCCGATAAATCGATTTTTCTCTTACTTTATCACTACGTCGGTGAGATACTCTATGGGGAGTTCTTTGACGGATTTCTTGATATTCAAATGTCTTTTTTAATATAATAACTTTATTATCAAATTCATCTTTTTTTATTTTGCTTTCAGAATTTACAATTGCTCTATAGACTTTTCTTGTATTTTTAGCTTCATACTTAAGTTTTATTACTTCGTTTTTGCTACTATATCTTAAATCAAAGATTCTCACTTTATTTTTATTAGTTTTATTAACAATTTTTTCTATTTTAACCAAGTCCAAAGTTCTAATTTTAGGATTCCTTAATTCAAGAATAAAGGGTCTTCCGGTCCCTAACATTTTCACATCAATATCTTCTCTCCCAGCTCCATGAAACTTCGAATCAGAGGATTTTGATTCTTTATTAAACACTGGGCTTATTAGATCCTCAACACTTATTTGATACTGTTTTCCAGTATAATTACAGAATTTACAACCCGTTCCCCTGCATTTTCCACAAAACCAATGGGTTTGGGGAATTCCTCTTATCAATTTGTTATATTTCCCATAAATAAAAAGAGATTTTAATATTAATTCTACATCAAAGCTTTCAAAATCAAAAGAGTATATTATTAACACATCGGGATGATTGAATTCAGGAATTCTTTTTAAACATGACAATAATTCCTTTCCTACAACACGGTTAAAGTGACTCTTAAAAGATTCTGCTTCTAAAAGTCCGAACTCTGTTTTGAAATTATCTTCTTGATTAATTATGTAAGATTGTGGTTTTGAACCAACTAAAAAGCTAGAAAATTCGATTTCTTCAACTTTTAGCTTTACATTATTAATATAATTCTCAATATTTGAAAAAATATTATTACATAAAAAACAAATTTTATTTGATTCGTTCTTTACATGCTCTAAGCCTTCATTATTTAAGACTTGTTGAGCGGGGTTAAAATGTGCATTCTCAGCCAAAGTCTTCAAATTAGCAATTGCTTTTTTCTGTAGATCTTCTTTTCTAGATAAATATTTTCGATGATTTTCCATAGTAATTGAAAGTAATAAAGAATTACCTCGTTCATAATTTGTTGTACAAGTGCCAAGAAGAGAAAACATTCTACCGAGGCAATGTACACAAATATAGTATTTTTGATAAATTTCTAAAACTTTCTCGAAAATCATATCTACTATAAATGAATATACAATTACTTATTGATTTTATCTAAGAATAAAGCGTGTTTAAAAAAATTTTAAAACCAAAATTTATTTTTTTATATAAATTCAAAAAAGTTTACAGTTAGAGTATCTGTACTATATTTTATATTACATTAAAAATTATTGATAAGAGAGATACTTGGGCCAAATAAGGAGAATGGGTTTGTCAAGTGGTTTGATGCAAAAAAAGGTTATGGATTCATTAGTGTTGAGAGCCAAGAGGATGTTTTTGTCCATTTCTCAAATGTTGATATGGATGGCTTTAAAAAACTCGACATGGGTGATGAAGTGGAATTTGAAATCAAAGATTTTAATGAAGGAAAAGGTCCTGAAGCATTAAATGTAAAGATCGTTTCAAAGGACAGAAGATATTAAAATTGGATTTACTCTTTTTCATCTATTTTTATTTATTAATTATTTTGAGGAAGATATATAGCAACTCGGCAGATATCATCACCTTTTAATAGTGATTAAGGCTTTTATTTTTTATCTTTTTCCCACTTAAAATCCAGTTCTATATACTTTCGTGTATAAAAGTAGGAGATAAGCAGTATCACAGATACAATTGGTCCAAATATAATCAAGCCAACAGAATAAGAGAACGTTCCTGTTGGAGAAATTTGGGGTAATGAAAGAATAGTTCCAATCAAAAATGCACCTCCTGCTTGGAAAATATTAAGCGCTATTGAAGGAACCCCTGCATATATTCCCGCCTTTAATTCCCCTGTTTTTTTTTCATCATCCTCAGCCAGATCAGCATCGATTATATAAGGAAATAAATACCAACCTCCTAAGGTTGCACTAATTCCAATTATATAGATTACACCTAATATTAAATAAGATTGCATCGGAATTAAACCTAATAAAGACATTGGCATTATAAACACAGCTGAAAGGAATACATACAATAATGTTTTTTTCTTTCCAATTTTTTGGATTGATCTTCTCCATAGATATAAGAAGATAAATATAGTTAAAAGGAGTGCAGCAGCACCAATGATATAGTCTGTACCACTTAAATTTAACGCATCTTCAAGATATTTTAACATTAAAGCTGTTATCATAGACAATCCAAGACCAGATATACCTCGCATAAGGACAGTTTTCATGAAATTTTTATTTTTAGTAATAGTTTTTAAATTTTGAATTAGGTTTGATTCAATCTTGAAATGTGGTTCAGTTGGAAATCTAAATGCTACAAGGTAAAATAACCCTATTAAAAGAACACCAAAAATTATTACTGGAATTAAAAAAGAAAGAGGCGTAGGTGAACTTATATCAATTTTCAAATCATCAATAAAATTTGTTAAAACCACTATTGTAAAAAGTGCCATAATCCCATTTCCAAGATAATTAAAAGTATTCTGAAATTGAGATACCTTTGGGCGTTCATTAACAGGAAATTCTTCTGCCATCCAGGCTTGATAGGGTGTAGTTACCGCATAACTGACCTTAAAGATTATCTCCCATACTAACATCCACAGAAATAATGGTTTTTTTTGAAATAAAACTCCCATAAGATAAAATGAGCTTGTATCTGTTAGATCTATTATAAGCCCAGGTAATAATAAAAAAATAATAGAAATACCTAATAAGGGAGCAAGTATAATCAAAAATGGCTTTCGTCTTCCCCATTTCGTATATTTTGCATCACTAATCCATCCTAATAAAAATTGCGTGAGTCCAATAGTCAAATAACCAATAGTAATCACAAATCCTGCAGGAAATGGATGTAATCCATAACCACTAGTATAAAGAGTAAGTAATGCCCAGCCTTCAATTCCTAATACTATTGAAGTAGATAATCTAGGGGAACTAAATAGAATTTTTTTAAAATTACTTGCTTGTTCTTCCCTAATTGGCTCTGATTTAGTCATCTAATTTTACAAAATTATCTTATATTTATTATTTTATGGATGAAATATTAAATTAAATATAGATTAGGGAAAATTTTATTTAAATCTTTATAAGGATTAGCAAAATGACACTTTTGTTAATAAAGATGTCAATTATAGGCTATTGATTAATCTTCTTCTTCCCATCCTAAATCGCGTAAAACAGACCCCAAAGCTTCTGATTCTTCTTCTAACACAAATTCAGTATCATATTCAGAAGCAGACACTTCCGAGTCAAAATCTGGAGGTCCTAATTCTTCAAATGCTGGCAAATCATCTAAGGGGGGTAATTTTTCAGATGGTATTAGATCTTCTGAAACAGGGGTGGGTTCTTCAGCACTAGGTTCTTCTTCAATTTCCATGGGGGTATAATCATCAAGGGGTATTGGTGGGACTTCATCATCATATACCTTAAACTGGCTTTCAGAAACTGTACTTTCTAAAACCTGTGGAGTAAGAATTTCATTAACTGCTTTAACTTCCTTTTCAAATCCGATTCCTACAGATTTTGGAATTGAAACAATACCACTCTCAGTTGTAGGCTCAAGTTCCTCAAATTCTTCATCTCCCTTTTCCCATTCTTCAAAAAATCCTAATAAATCATCTAAAGCCGCTTTGTCTTGTTCAATTGTAGGTTTTACTATTAGTTGCCCTTCTTCTTCTAGTTTTTGTTTTTCAATCTTTTCAATTTCAGATTCTTCAAGGGAAAGCATCATCTCAGTTACTTGATCGCCCGAAATAAGTCTGTTTAGTTTTCTCGCTAATTCTCTTAAATATCCTAAATAATATCCAATTCGATAAATTGCTCTTAACCCACCAAATACGATATATTCATCATTTATTGCCATTAGAATACTATAACCTGATGCATTGTGTAAGATAATTTCAGTTAAGGCTCCATGAACCGTTGCTTGGTTTAATCTTAATCCTAAATCTATTAAAGCTGTACTAGAAGCAGAAGTGGCATCAGCATCTAATTCTGAAGAATTTGAACTAGCTACTTTCATTCCTACACGAGATAAGACAGCAAGATTTTCTAAATCAGTTTTTTCTTCTTCTTCTTTTAAAACAGTCATCATATTTTTTCGGATATCTTCTGCTATTGTAGACATTTATTTTCCCTCTTTAGCAAATTAGATTGAACACGATTTTTTTAGCATAGAATTATGTATAAAAAGAAAAACCATTTTAATATATTTTATCATTACTTCATTTTATATATTTCAATAAATTCATTTGAGTTGATATTGGTTTTTCAAGCTTTTTAAAAGAATAGCCTGACAACTGGGCAATAATTTCCCTCATTTCATTGATAACCTCCTCAGGAGTTAAATTTTCTGTATTAATCATAAAAACTCCTTCTTTATTTGTAAGGAATTGCTTGTAATAAGAAAGAATCGTTAATAGATACTCTTTATCTTCTTCATTCCATTCCTTTCTTATTTTTTCTAAAGAACCTCTTTGAATTATTCGTTTCATTATTGTATTTGGCTCAGCATACAAGTAAAAGATATAATCTTCTTTCCAAAGAATAGAATTGTAAGTGTCTAAAATAAGTTTATAATCTTTTTCTTTTAAATTCAGACTCTTAGAATAAATTAATACACATAAAGGTGTCCTATCTAAAATTATGATCCTCCCATTGTATTTATTGTCAAAATTTACTATATTCCGGTTGCGTTTAATAAGTTGTTGAAGAAAATGGAGTTCACTTCTAAATCCAATTTGTTTGTTAGATGATCCAAAAGGAAAAGGTGGATTTTTTATATATCTTTCGGGAAAGAACTTGAATTTATTAATATCTTTAACCATGTTATCTTTTTTAAAAAGATTGAAAACTGTAGTTTTTCCAACACCATGAGCTCCCGCAATAGAAATAATAATATTATCTTTACTTCCTCTATTCCTATAAATTTTTTTACCCAATCTTTTTTACTCCAAACCAATAAGTTTAAACCGTAAGAATAAAACTATAGTTAAAATATAATAAATCTAGAGATTATTAAATTATTAAATTTTATATTTAGGGGGTAATGAATAATTAAAGTTAGATGTAGATAAGGATAACTGCAAGAATACTATACAAAATATTAGCCATTATTGTGTTATAGATATTTCCATTCATTTCATATAGGAGTCCAAGCACAATAGAAGCTAGAAAATTAAGAAGAAAAAAACTAACTCCATACGGAAATGAAAATAGTAAAAGTACTAGAGAATAAGCCAAAGCAACCAAGAGAATTACTATATAATTGTTATTAAATTTTTGCTTTAAAGTGTTATGTAGGACACCCCTAAAGACAATTTCTGAAGAAATCGTAGTTAAACATAATACTAATGCTAGAAGAATTATCCATATTAACTCCGAATTAATTATAACTAGATTTTGTTCTTCTAGACTTGCTTTAACATTAAAAAAATCTAAACCTACATCTGCCATGAAGTTGATTAACGCATCAGAAAAAAATTCAAGTATTAACAACATTATAGAACCTAAAATACCGATTAGAATTGCTATAATTATTTTTTTAGAATCTGAACGAAAACCTAATTTAGTAAAGCTATGTTTTTTATTATAAATATACCATAATGGATATATACCAAAAACTAACTCAGGAATTTGACTCAATATAATTTGTTGAATGGTAATAGGGGCTGAATCCAGTTGAAGGGAAATAAAAGTGACTAGTAGAAAGAAGACAATTACTAGTATGTAGATACAAGTTCCGAAAACATTCAATCCTTCCTTTAAATTCCAGGTGTCTTTTCTTAACACAAATTTTTGTTCAGGTTCAAGCTTTTTATTTGTAAAAATTAATCCTGGTTTCTTTTGAACCATAGTTTTTTTTATTTCTGAGATCTTTTCTAAAGCATTATTGCATATTGGACATTGATCTAAAATTGTGGATGTTATTATTGAACCGCAATTAGGACATTTTCTTGATATTTGTAGCTCTGGAACTGGTTTTGGTCTCAAAACCTTTTTCCCTGGTTCGAATTTTATGACTAACTTGCCACAATTTGGGCAATAAGTTTTACCTTTTTCTACGTTAGCTCCACAGTATAGACAATATTTAATTTTTTTCTTGCTTTCATTTGACATTGCTTTGATTCTAAACTAGACTCTTTTTCATACTATTATTTTGTAAATTATATTAACTAGAAATTATATAATTTTTGTTTAAATTTTATATTCAATAATGAAGAGATGGTTTTAAATTAGGGGAAATATAATGATAACAGTATTAAAGTATGGCTAGCTTAATTACTATATAATATTGTGAATTTATTGGAGAATCTGTAATGTTAAAGAGAATTTTTAAAAATAGAATTAATGAAATACATGAAAAATATAAAGATAAAGACATTCTAATTGCTGATGATATGTCCAACTTTTTTGGATTAGAATCATTAGGAGTGTGGAAAGTTCGTGGAAATGGGGTATTATTGCTTACAGAAGAAGAATTATTTTTTGGAATGTGGAAACCAAGAAAAGATCTGATGATACCTATACAATCTATTATTGAAGTTACGAATCCTAAATCACACATTCATAAATCAGTATTTAGACCACTTTTAAAAATTATATATAGAGATGAAAATGGAGAAACAGACTCAGCTGCATGGTATGTACGAAAACTTGATGAATGGAATGAAACTCTTAGAAATCTAACAGCAAAAAATAGATAAAATTCATGAATTTTTATTCTTGGTATCTTTTTTTAAATTTCTTTTAGTTATTGTGTTCAATTCCATGAATAATAATCCGTGATAATATGATATTGAATCACAATATCCTTCTCCTAGATCTGATTTACCGGCATGAACTAATGCCATTTGAGCATTAAGAGCTGCTCTCATTAAAAGGTCAATTCCTTTATAAATTAAATTTGGACTCCACATCCCATTTCTAGGATTGGACCACCACGTAGGGCATGAGTAAATGCCACGATTATAAAAGTGCCTGGAGGTATCATAATAATTCTTAATCTCCCAATCTGTTGTTAGATCCAAATTATCTGCTAAGTTCATTAAATTATTAAGACTATTCATAATTTTCCAGTAATATTTATGAATAGTGTTATTAGGATGTTTCCATAATGGATAAGGGATTCCATCTTGAATGTCTTCATAAGTTGTACTCCAGCTAGATTCACGTGGTATGATTTTTTTACTACTTATTGGAAAATGCCTATCCAATTCTGAAATTGATATAATTTTTATTTTTTCTTCTTCAAAAATGAGATCTAATACCTTCTTCAGAAAGGTTCTCTCATAATTTTTAATATGATGCCCGAAAGTCTCTCCATCCATTGCAGTGATAATATATTTGTTGATTTCTTTTGTTGATTTTACCATTTGTTTGTTTTTTGGCTGAAAAATTTCTTGAAGTGATTTTACAAAAATTTTAGCAGATGTATCCTTAAAAGAGATCTTATTACTGAGAATGTCATCTCTGAAGAATAACTGAAGTCCATTTGGAGAGCAATAGATCTGATCATAAGGCCAGTCAATTGGACAAGCAATTCCACTCATTATTACCCACTTATATCCTAGCTGGCGAATATATTTAGCAGCGCCTCCTGAGATTGCCATTTCTGGTGGAAAAAAACCTATTCTTTTCCAGCGCCCGAATTCTCTTCTGTTTAATTCTTCATTCAACTGGATTTGATGTCTAGCTTCTTTTTTTGGAATTAAGGGAAGAATTGGATGATATTTTGCTGTTCCTACAATTTCAATTTTGTTTTCAGAAACGAGATTTTTCAATTGATCCACAGTACCTGATAAATCATACTCATATAACAATTCAATAAGAACTCCGTTGATATTTAAACAAATTTTTATATTTTCGTAATCCTCTAAAATAGAGAATAATGGTATATAGCATTCTTTATTGATTTTTTTCAAAACATTTAGATCTTGAGTGGGAGGTTGGTAAATGTGAAGTAATGGTGCCCAATAAGTAGTCAAATCAATCACATCTAGATATTATTTATTCTAACTTAATTTTTAATATAAATAAATAAAAAAATACAATTAAAAGGTTTACATAATTTCTATGATAACTAAATTTTTATTTTTCTATGATCGTTTCTTTTATAGCTGTCCCAAAATGGGTAGCTCCCGGTCCTATATGAACTAATACTTCATGTCCTATTTTTATATCAACAACGGATTTAGCTTTCCCATTTACATCTATTAATCGAACTGTTTCAGCATTTTGACATATACAATTTATATTTATAACTTTGTTACTTAGTAAAACCTCCATTTCAAATCTTAACATTGGCCGGGTTTCAATTTTCACTCTTCCAATTGACACGATTCTCGCTTCACCTTCATTTGTAACAGCTAACACTCGATCTCCACCTTTCAATTCACAAAGGTACTTTGTGCGATAAATTAACTCAGGATTATCATCAGGTACTAATATATAAGAAGATACATCCCCCGCATTAACTCGAAATGGCCTTGATGAAATAAATTGAGTCTCAAAAGTCTCAGAATGAATCAAGCAGAAGCCTGTAGCCGTTGAGCCAACTAAAAATCCTTCTCCGATATTGAGGAGAGAAGTTGAATCAATACAAACTCTCTCAGCATCAGGAATTGTTTGTATATTAGTAATTTTAGCTTTAGTTAACTCGATATGAATTTTAGTTTGGATCAGTTTCTTCAACTCGAATATTTCGTCTACTCCTTCTGGCTTCATAAGAACTCCATTTACCCCTTTTTCTAGGGTTTTTAACATTAGCTCCGCTTCCTTAGTTGATTCCACTGATGCAATTAGATCTGTATCATTTGAATGTAGTTCAGCTATAAGGTTTTCAAAAGGAATTATTTTCCAATCCTTTGCCGAGACAATTATAAAATCAAAATATCCAGTTTTCGATAGTTCAATTATTTCCCTTTCATCTTCCTTGCTTTTTAATTCAATAAAGAATCCAGAATTTTTATATGCTACATTCTCATTAGTTAAATTCTCTTCAAATCTACTTTTATCATCATAAACTAAATATTTAGAAGGGATACTAGAATCCTTTGAATAAAGCTTTACTCTTCCAATTTTTTCAAATTCTTGAAAAGTCTCTTGAGAAACTAAAAAATTAACAATATTTTTATTGAGAGCTTCTTGAACCAATTCTTTAAAATTATCACTTTTCGATTCGAGATCTAATATGATTTTTTTCATTTTTTCATTGTGCTTAAATATTGGTCTAGGCTAAACTTTTTTGATGAGAATTATTTTATTATATTATATTATAATATTAAATTTTTAAGTCAGAAAAATTATTTAATTCATAAATAAAATAAAATTGGAGTTGAACCGGTTATCGGGTTAAAAAAAAAACTTTTTCCAAGAAAAGGAAAAGAAAAGGATGACCTAGTTGCAAAAGCTAAAAGCCATATTCATAAATTAAATTTAATGAATAAAAATTATAGCCGACGTTCTGAGATAAGTAGAAAAAATGCAAAAATTGCATTGAAACGAGGCGAGAAAGACCGTGCTAAGAGTTATTTGGTACAATATAAGGCGTATCAAACAAAAGTTGATAGATCTAATAACATAAGAATGAAAATTGAAAGACAAATTCAAGCGATTGAAGAGGGGACACTTATTTCTCAAACAGGTGATGTTTTTGGAGGCATTCGTGATACTTTAGAAGAAATAGCTACTAAAGCCTCTCCCGCAAAAGTTGCTGAAATAGCTGAAGATTCTGATGCTTATGTATCCGAAATTGAAGAAGCTGCAGATATATTAGCTGGAGACCCAGAGATTGATCTTGCAATTGATGTTACTGATGAGTTACATCAACTTGAAACTGAAATGTTGCTAGATCAAGGAGGAACAATGCCAGAAATTCCTTCAGATGATCTTCAATATATCCCGGATTATGATCTTGAAGAAGAAGAAGCTGAAGTTAAATCAAAAGATCAATTAAAAGATGAGATTGATAAACTTCGTAAAGAATTGGAAAGTTAAATCTTTTAGTAAATCTTTTTTACTTTTTAATACCACCCTATATTTTAAAACATAATAAATTTTAATTCAATTCCTTCACTGCAAGGACCATATTTTTCACTTTATTTATCGCTATTTTATAGCCGTCTTTTTCTCCGAAAATTTTTAGGGGGTAAAAGCCACAGTCTGGTTTAATAATTAAATTCTCTTTACCATACTGTTCTATTCCTTTCTTTATATACTTTTTAAGAAATCCAACTTTTTCTACATAGTCATCAATCTTTTTGTCTTGATTTGGCACAAACTTAGAGTCGACTGTTCCCATTGCTAAAAATTTATCAGTACCTTGGAAATGTTTTTTTTCAAATACCTTGAAATTCTGCTCATTTGTACTGAATTCATGATCCAAAATTTTCACATTTGTTTTTAAAAGGAGATCTCGTAGGAAAGGACTAATCCTGCCACAGACATGTATAGAAGACAAGCCCTTTATTCCAGATATCGCTTTATTAATTGTATTAATAATAAAATCTTCTGAATGAAATAAAATTTTTTTTCCTACTAACAATCCTAGAATTGGCTCATCACAAGAAATGATGTCTATTCCCATATCATTATACGCAGCTCCAATTTGTTTAATAATTTCAGCAAACTTATCCACAATCCAATTTACCATAACAGCTCGAGGTTCTTCAAAAATTATTGGTTTCAAACCTTTAGCAATAGTGTTTTTAAGAATTACCTCAAATGTTAAAGTGAAGGGCCCAGTCAAGCAAGCTTTTGTTCCTTTTACTGATTTCTTAAGTTCTGGATGTTCTCTAAAAAAATTAGTGATAAATTCTCCATATTCTAGGGCAATAGTTTGCTTTGGTGATTCAAATTCATCATATAAATAAAACAAATTATCTTTTTCTTCTAATTGAATAATAAATTTAGACAAGGGTGAAAGAAATTGGTGTGTCATAGATAAAAGTTGAGGATAACATGGATAATCGATACCTATTTGAATTAAATCAGCAAAAATCTTTACCATATTTGTATCGTTATTACTTAACGGCCAACTACCTACAACTGTAGTAAAGAGTCCTTCCAGTCTATCCATGATATGAAAAATAGTAGAATAAATATAAATATACAATAAATCAAATATGCAGATTATGCATAAAACTTAAGAATGGCATTCTATGAATAAAAACGCCTTTTATCAAAATTTCTGCTACTTCTTTTGATTTCCTCTACCTCCTCCAGACTGTCCTGCATAGATTGAATTTTTTTTTCAATTAAATAAACTTCTTTTTGAAGATTTTTAAAAGTCTTAAAATAATCAACCTCAGAAATTATTCCCTGATCAAACTTGGCATCAAGTTTCTTAATTGTTTCTTTTATACTATATCTTTCTTTATTTAATTCGAGCATTTTCTTATGTTTTTCTTTATCTAGTTTGAATAACCTCCGTTTATGTCTATAAGAATTATCTATTGGAATATGATCTGAATCAAATAAGTTAGATAAATGATTTCTATTGTAATCTTCAAAAATCGCTTCGGTATTTAAAAAATAATCCTCTTGATTATATTGATCATTTTTCATTTGATTATGGATTTGTGGGTTTAAGCTATTAGGGTTTATTCTTTGTGGATTATAATTTTGAAGACGATTAGGATTATAGATGTTTTGTAAGAAGAAGTTATTTTTATCATAGTT
>JAEOTH010000206.1 GCA_016839915.1 Promethearchaeota archaeon | reverse complement strand
TCTTACTAACAAAAATGGTTAGAAATAGTTTTTGATTATTTCATCTCGAATGTGAAGAATTTCAATTTCTCACCAAATCTCGGCCATGGAGATTGCGATACATCTAACATTCTGGTGAATCCCGATACCAAAGTACCAGAAATCACAGGGATCATTGATTTTGAAGAGTGTTCCATTTATGATCCCGCATATGACCTCCAATTCTTCGATGAAGGTCCTGAATTTCTAAACAGGCTTCTTTTAAAATATAAGTATTCTAACGATCCATCTTTATTATCACGGATGAAGTTTCTCTATTGCAGGACATGTATTGAATACCTAGAATTTGGTATTGATAACAATCGTGTGGGCATGATTCAGGCGGGAAAACAGATGTTAAAGAAAAATATGAAAAAATTTCCTATCTAATTTGTCATTGAAAAAAAGATTAAATGACAAAATAGTGCTTTTTATTTTTTTTAGCTCTGAGATTATTTCCTTAATATATCCGCAAAATTTTTACTTACCACAATCGGAACATCGATACGTCAAGGGAGTAGAATGTGAGATATATCCATATACAATGGATGAAGATTTACAAATGCTACATTTAATCTCGGAATTAGAAATTAAACCGTAGTCAATTGGATACCACTTTATTTTTTTTCGTCGTTTCATTACCTATAATTGTATTTCTTTAACTAAATGATAAAATACTTTTTTATAAAGAAGGGGTAGGAAATTACGATCTTGTTTACAGTAATGGCGAAATTGCAGAATTTAAAAAAGTTCAGAAAGAACAGGGAAGATATAAAGCAATAGATTATAATAAAAAGAGTTTTTTCCTCACATTATCAGAAAATTGTCCTAAATGTCAACATGGCGAATTATTAATAGAAGATTATGACAATATTCATTTAGCTTTACTCGATTTAGAAGAAAATTTTGGAGATAAATTTCTCTATAGAGATGAGGGAACTGAAGTTATTTCGAAATTTAGTGTTAAGGCAAAAATAGATGAGGAATATGATGAATTCTTTGATATGGACTTAAAATGCTTGAGAAGCTCTAAAGAATTTTTTTGGTATTTAACTGAAGACAATGAGAGTGAAGTATGTGATAAGATTAGGCAATTTAAGGTCAAATCTTAGTACCTTGAAAAAAGTGCTAAGGCTTAACATCCAGAATATTGAGATATTGAACAAAGAGAGAAATATGAGAAAAAGTTAAGAGAAAAAGTTAAGAGAGAAAGAGTTAAGAAATAAATTTGTGCTTTCAATTGGGATCAATCATGTACCCTCAAGAAACCCATGGATATAATTATATTGCTCCTCGGTCAATTTATCAATCTCAACGCCCATGGATTGAAGTTTTAGGAATCCTACTCGATCATCAATTTCTATTGGTACATCGATCATACCTGGTTTTAATTCATCCTTATTTTTGACGATAAACTCAGACATTAGAGATTGGAGACCAAATGACATGTCCATAACTTCTGCTGGGTGTCCTTCTGATAATACAAGATTTGCTAAACGTCCTTTAGCTAATAAATAAATTTTTTTACCATCAGGGAAGATAAGTTCTTCTACATTACTACGAATTGGCTTTATTTCCTTAGCGTATTCATAAAGTTCTTTGGTTGGGACCTCAATATCAAAATGTCCAAGATTACCAAGAATAACACCATTCTTGAGCTTATCGAACATTTCTTTTGTCGGAGCAATGACATGCTTACATCCTGTAGCAGTTAAAATTATATCTGCGTCAGGTAAAGCCTTCTCAATAGGCATAACTTGATAACCTGAGAATTTAGCTTGGAGTGCTTTAATTGGATCAACTTCGGTTACAATTACATTTGCACCAAGACCTCTTGCTCTTAAAGCCATCCCACTACTGCAATGTCCATATCCCGCAATGACTACATTCTTTCCCGCAAAAAGGACATGCATTCCATAAATTGCCGCCACAATACCTTGTCCGGTTCCTAATTCATTATCAAAATGATTTTTACATCGGGCATCATTCACAGGAAATAATGGTACTTTTAGAACTCCCTGTTTATCCATTGCCCTAAATCTTTTGACTCCTGTAGTAGTTTCTTCTTGACATGCGATAATAGTTCCCGAACTTATTAGATCTTCATATTCTTGATGAGCAGTTACAATCATATCTGCTCCATCATCAATTAAGATATTTGGTTTAGCATCTAAGCACTGTCTTATACACCAATAGAATTCTTCGTCTGTATTGCCGTGCCAAGCAAAAACATTAATCCCTTCTTGTACTAATGCTGCTGCTACATCATCTTGAGTTGATAGTGGATTGCTACCACAAAGATATACTTCTGCTCCGCCCGCTTTGAGAGTTCGAGCAAGATTACCTGTTTCTTTTGTTATATGTAAACAACCGGCAATGGTTATACCATCTAATGGTTTTTCTTTTTGGAACCTTTTACGAATAACTTTAGTAGTGACAGGCATTTTACTTTCAGCAATATAAAGTGCTTCTTTTCCTTGAATTGCTAAATTTTCATCTGCTACTTTATAATTTACCATTTAAATCACTTTCTTATTTGTAAGAATATTAATTTTAATTAATTTATAAACCTTTTTTTGGTTAAATGCAAATATTTATATATAGAATTTAACAATTTATTAATAATAATTAAAAAATTTGCAAAATTGTAATAATATGAGTAATATTAAAGATCGTTTAGAAGTCCAAAGGTTTATAAAAAATTCAAGTGGAAAAACCAAATTTAATGTTTCAAAAAATTCACGTACGATAGGGCTCTCTAGACAAACATATCAAAACAAGCTTGATAGCTTGAGAGATCAAAAAATAATTACAAATTTCACAATAAACATAAATCCAAATATTCGACCAAATAATTTGAAATATGTGATGCTTGAAATTAAAACCAACCCAAAAGAACCCATATTGGTGAAGGAATTGTTAGAAATTCCCCAATTAAGAATGTTGGATGGAATAATTGGAGATTTTTCTTTATTTGCCTTATTTATCTTTAAATCTCCTAAAGAATATTATCAGACATTAAACACAATAGATAAAATAATGGCAAAATCATATTTTAAAAAATATCAAATCATTGAAACTATTAAAGTGTTCAAGACAAATGGAATAAGTTTAAGAAAGTCAAAAATGTCTTTTGAAGAAGAGCTTTTGGATCAATTAGTTGACAAATTATCAGAAAAAAAAGATGACGAAAATGAGAATGTAGAAATCGAAATTCCAGAAAAAATCAATTTAAATCAAATTGCTCAAAATAATGCAGATATTGAATATGATCCTGAGAGATTTCCAGGTTTAGTTTTGAAGATTGAAAATTCTCCTGTAACAATTTTAATTTTTTCAAATGGAAAAATAGTAATAAATGGTTTAAAGAATGTATCAAAGAAAGATCTAATAAAATATAATATTATTAGAAGTCTAAGGAAAACTGGAATAAATTTAGAAAAAAAAAAATTTAATCCTAATTTCGAAATAGACAAGATTGATTATACAATTTTAAGTATCATGCGAGATAGTCAGGGAATTAAACCAATATCAACGTATGAAATAAGAAAAATATTTTTAGAGCAATTTAAAACAGAGATTTCACAATCAACCATTCATAACAGAATTAAAAAACTTGAACAACATGGTGTTATATTAAATTATACTATAAACTTTCACCCTAAAAAAATAGGTTTTAAAGGTAAGTATCTTCTTCGAATTAAACCAAAAGATCCCTCAAAATACAATGCCCTTGCCCTTAAACTAGATATGAAACCAAATATTACTGATTTATTTCGAATAGGTGAACAATATGGACTATTTGCTATCGTTCGAGCAAAAAAAATTGAAGATTTTGCAGATTTTATCAAAGATCTATATAGTTCAGAGGAAATTGAAGATACATACACAAATTTTGTGTTAGATGAGTTAAAACCATATACAAATTTCTCAGTTTTTTAACATATATGATTTACGATGTCTACAATTATTCCAAGCCATCTTAAAGATAATTATTAATAACTTTGAGAAATTTCATAATTTAAGGTAATATAAAAAAACGATAGTTATTAATGAAAATATGACTTATTTCTTTGAAGTCTTAGCCAGTAAGATTGGTTATTCAAGATTAGGGCGAATGATCTTTTCTAAAGAACGAAAATTATTCATTACAACACCTAATATTATTATTCCAATAAAAAGTTCATTGATGAAGCAATTTAGCTTTATTCAAGAATTTGAGAATCATGAATTATTTGCGATATCAAAAGAATTTTTCTTAAAAATTGGTTTTATTAGGGAGAAATTCAAAAATAATGGATTTATTTTTACTTATCCGGGTACCTTACAAAAATTTCAAGAAATATTAATAAAAAATAGCCATGTATTCTCCAAAGATAATATAATATCACTTATACCTTTCAATATACCAACAACTAGTATTAGTAAAGAATTTGCAAATAGAGAAATAAAGAATTATCTTTTTCATGCTAAAAAAATATTAAAGAATCATCCGAATCTAAATTTTGGGTTAACTATTAAAATATTTGATTATGTTGAATTATTGGATCTTTATATCCCAATTGTCAGACAATTTGAAAATATCAAAATAGTTAATTTAATCGATACTTTTGACAATATTAGTAATTATCGAAGCATTTTGAAGATTATCGTTAAAATAAAATTAGAATTGG
>JAEOTH010000205.1 GCA_016839915.1 Promethearchaeota archaeon | reverse complement strand
GTATTTGTAAAGGAATTTGTAAGGCAAAAGCTATAGATTATAAACTTCAAAATATATTAGTTAACCTTAATGTAGGAGCTGTAGTATTAGCAATTGGATTTGATGAATATGATCCTACCCCTTTAACGGAATTGGGTTACGGTGAGCACTTAAATGTGCTTACTAGTATTGAATTTGAACGTATACTCAGTGCTAGTGGACCACATTCAGGTTTAATAATTCGCCCTTCCGATGGAATTATCCCTAAAAAAATTGCCTTTTTACATTGTATAGGCTCAAGGGATAGAAAGCATAGAATTGATTACTGTTCTTCAGTGTGTTGTATGTATACTACAAAAGAAGCAGTAATAGCAAAAGAGCACATGAATATTATAGAACCAACAATTTTTACAATGGATGTCAGAGCATATGGCAAAGATTTTGATAAATATATTGAACGAGCGAAGAATGAGTATGGAGTAAGATATATCAGACGTAGGATATCTTCTATTAAAGAAATTCCGGACTCTAAAGATTTAAAAGTTTATTATGAAACGGGAAACGGAAGAATTATTGAAGAAATTTTTAATTTAGTCGTTCTTTCTGTTGGAATGCAACCTAATCAAAAAGCAAAAGAATTAGCACAGAAATTAAACATCCAGTTAAATGAATATGGATTTTGTAAAACTGGTACATTTAACCCAGTAGAGACTTCAAGACCAGGGATTTTTGTTTGTGGGGCTTTCGCAACACCTAAAGATATTCCAGAAACTGTTATTGAAGCCAGTGCTGCTGCTGGATGCGTAAACGTTCTTCTATCAGAAGCAAGAAACAAATTAGTTTCTAAGAAAGAACTTCCAGAAGAATTAGATGTAAGTGATCAACCACCACGAATTGGAGTATTTATTTGTCATTGCGGTATAAATATTGGTGGGGTTGTTGATGTTCCCAATGTAGTTGAATACGTTAAAACTTTACCCAATGTTGTTTATGCTGAACATAATCTATATACTTGTTCCGCAGATACTCAAACTAATATTAAAGAAAAGATCGAAAAAAATAAACTTAATAGAGTTATTGTTGCTTCATGTACTCCAAGAACTCATGAACCTTTATTTCAAGCGACAATAAGAGAGGTTGGTTTGAATAAATATCTTTTTGAAATGGTAAATATTCGAGATCAATGTTCATGGGTTCATATGCATGAACCAGAAAAAGCAACAGCAAAATCAAAAGACTTATTGCGTATGTCAGTAGCGAAGGCTCAGCAATTAATTCCATTACAGGAACAAGAAATCGCGGTAATAAAAAAGGGTCTAATTATAGGCGGGGGAGTATCTGGAATGTCAGCAGCATTGAATCTAGCTTCTCAAGGGTACGAAGTTTTCTTAATCGAAAAGGAAGATTCTCTAGGTGGGTTTGCTAAAAATATTTACCGAACTCTCGAAAATGATGATACTCAGGAATATCTTGAAAACCTAATTAAAAAAATTGAAGATAATCAACTAATCCGAGTATATAAAAATGCTCAAATCACTTCAATATCAGGATATATAGGGAATTTTTCCACAAATGTAAGCTATGGAAATAATAACAAAAGTGTTGATCTAGAACATGGGATAATTATTGTAGCCACTGGAGCAAAAGAATATCAACCAAAAGAATATAGTTTCGGGAAAGATCAAAGAATTATAACCCAAACTGAATGTGAAAAGGATCTTTTTACTACAGATAAAATAAATGGATTGAAATCAATAGTTATGATTCAATGTGTTGGATCTCGAAATGAAGATCACCCCTACTGCAGCAGAATTTGTTGTTCAGAAGCTATTAAAAATGCGTTAAAAGCAAAAGAAATCAACCCAAATCTAGAAATAATAATTCTATATCGTGATATTCGAACCTATGGTTTTAAAGAAAAATATTATAACTTGGCACGAGATAAGAAGGTTATATTTCTTAGATTCGATGAATCAAAGCCTCCAGAATTAAATATTAAAAATAAGCAGTTAACAATTACAGTAAATAATCCAGATTTAGGAAACCTTGAAATAAACCCTGATTTAATTGTACTAAGTACGGGGCTCGTAGCACCTATTAAAGAAAATGAAGAGCTAGCAAAAATGTTAAAAGTTCCACTTAATGAGGATAAATTCTTTTTGGAAGCTCATGTTAAATTAAGGCCAATAGATTTTGCTACAGATGGCATATATTTATGTGGGTGCGCACATTCACCCAAAGATCTTCGAGAATCAATTGCACAATCCAATGGCGCTGCTGCTCAAGCAGTCAAAATTTTAAGTGCTGAAAAACTTGTTACGTCTGGACTTGTAGCTGTTGTAATAGAAGAAAATTGCATTGGTTGTGGAAGTTGTGTGGAAGTCTGTCAATTTAATGCTATAGAATTAATAGAAAAAGAAATAACGTTTGAAGATTTTACAATGACTAACAAAAAATCTCATATAAATCCTGCGCTTTGTAAGGGATGTGGTACATGTGGCCCACAATGTCCTAATTCAACAATAATTATTAAACATTTTGGTTTTGAGCAAATTCATGCTATGATTTCTGCGCTCCTTGTCCAAACTTAAATTACGAGGTATTAACTTATGTCTAAGTCAAAAAAGAAAGTAAGTAAAAAGGATTTCCACCCAAATATATTGTGTTTCTGTTGTAATTGGTGTAGTTATGCTGGAGCAGATTTAGCTGGTGTATCTCGTTTTCAGTACCCCGCTACTATTCGGATAGTAAGAGTGATGTGCTCCGGTAGAGTAGATCCCGCTTTTATTTTAGAGGCTTTTAAAGATGGCATTGATGGAGTCATTGTGACAGGGTGCCATATTGGTGATTGTCATTACTTAAAAGGAAATGAGTTTGCTAGAGATAGATTTGAACATTTTAAGGAAATATTAAAGATGTTCAATCTTGATAAAAGGTTTAGACTTGAATGGGTAAGCGCATCTGAAGGTAAACGATTTGCGGAAGTTATCACTGAATTTACTAATGAAATTAAGAAACAAGGGCCACTGCAAGCTATATAAAATAATTATTTTTTAGATTCCTTGATTTTGTAAGGATATTATGTATCATAATCTGATTCGTGGAATTCGTCTCCAGTTTCGCCCATTTCCTCATCTTCATCATCTTTTTTATTCCAGTCCCTATCTTCTTCTTCTGTTTCGTCTTCCTCGCGATCTCTGCTCATCTCATTCCATTCATCAGCTTTAAATTGCCTTTTACCTTTATTTTTTTTCATAGTAGTATCTCTTTAATATTTTTTCTAATATGCCTTTCAAATCTCAATTTAAAATTTTAAGTATTAGTGTATAAATAATATATGCAATAGAAAGCTTTAATTATTTGATCTTTATATTCCATTTTCTTATGAAAATGAAACGCATAATCAGCTCTCTCTCTTAATTTTTTAATAATTGTCTCTGCTCTATATTGTACGGTATCACTTTTTTCTTTTAAACATCTCACCAGTAATAGAGAAAAATTATTGGGTACATTTTCTGCATTTAATTCATCAACATAAATATTATCATCTCCATCTAAATAGTAATAGTCAAAACCAACATAATTAAGAAGAGATAGTCCCTTTGAAAAAAAGTAGTCTAAAATGTTTTGATCAGAAAGAAATATCATTAAAGAAGCTAAAATATCTTCTATTCCATGACGATGCTTCCAATCTTGAGAAGCCAAATACCGTTCAGTATTTTCTCTTAATCTCATTATAAGTTGTTTGCTAATATCCCCGTTAAATAAATTTAATATGTCATGATCACTTAAATTCTCAAAAGCACATTTATCTTTAAAGTATTCCTTAATGATATCCTCTTGTTTTATGAATATTTTATTCCGTTCTTCTTTATTAAAGAATTTAATGTTATTTATCAAATGATCTAAAAATATGTTTCCTGTGTTTATTAACTCAATGATCTTACTCTTAAGGCTTATTGTTCCATCTAGGAGAATCATATTTAGCAATCTATCATCTAGTTCCATACTCGGCTTATAAAAAGCAGCTTCCAAACCTAATATAATCTTCAATTCAGGATTACTCATTTCTCTTAAAGATTTTATATTAAGTTCTATTAGATCTGAATTCCTCAATTCCAAATTGTCTATTGCTCTTAATATTTTTGATATAAGCATTTTAATAATCATAAAATGCTCATCAAATTGTCCAATTCCATCAATAATGATAAGAATATTCATGTAAAATGCGATTTCTTTAAATTCTTCAGGAATCCCACTTTTGAATTCACCTTTATTTGAAATTAAAAACCTATAGAAGAAAGACTCGTTTTTTTCTATCTCGTCAATCTGAATCAAAAAATTGTTAAGAATATTCTCTAGTTCTTTACTATTTTCTTTTATCAATTCAGATTTTTTTACTATTGAAATAAATTTTGAAAAGAAAAGGATGCTAATATGTTTATCTTTAATATGTTTAATGAAATCAAGGATATTAATAAAAAAATCACCAATTAATTCCACTTCTTCAAGTAGATACAATAAAAGATCAAAATTCAAGTGGTCTTCAATAGATTTCCTCAAAAATTTCTGGACTATTATCTTTACAGAAGAATAATCTCTGATCAATAGTTCAGAATATTTTATATCATCAACTAGTTGACAAAAGGTTCTATGTTTCAATCAAATGATAATATAGTAATTTCAATTAGTTGTCGATTGATAAATATTTATATTTAGATTTGTATTATAAAGAATGAGAAAATTGACTCAAGTAAAAATAGATAAGGAAAATTTAGTTCAATTAGTTGATTTTAAATTAGGGCGGTTAAGGAAGGAAATTGAGAAAATCTTAGGAAAGTGGAATTATTCATCTTCTAAAAAATTTTTAGATGAAGCAAGGAGTGGAACTATATCTGAAGCAGAAGAGGATGCCATAATTTTAAGAAATCTTGAAGATGAAATTGAACGATTAGAACAACAAAAAACTAATTGGTTAAAACAAGAATGAAAGCAAATGAGAAACTGCTAGTTGCTAAAGAGCTTCTCGAACTAAATTTATCAGAAAAAATAAGTCAAATTTCTATTGATTTAACCTATAAACAACTTCATATTGTCCTCATTGATGGAATTCATCTTTATATTGTGTATAATGACCATGGAGAATATAGTTATTCAATTATTTTTTCAAAATTAGATTTAGACAGATGTAGATTTGATAATTATGACGATCATTGGAAGGTATCCAGTCGTCCCCATCATTTTCATCCCCGAAAGACAAAAGAAGCAATCAAAAGCCCAATGAAAGGATTCCCTAATCATGATATAATTAAATTAGTAGAATTATTAAATTCTGGAGAATTGAAATCAATTCCATAGTAATATTTTATATATACAAACTTTTCTAATTGAAAATCTTCTTTTCTATTACTTTTTTAGTATATAACTAATAAATTTCTTATTTCACTTATTTTATCCTTTTCTAATACTCTTTAATGTGTATTTTCACACTTTTCATTGAAATTGAGTGAAATTTTGAATGGAAAGGTAAATTCAAAGTCTGATTTCAAGGAAATATTAGTGAAAAATTTAGAGAAAGTTTACAATCTCTCATAAGAATAATGAGTATTGCATATTGAAAATCCTAATTTCTTGTATGTATGGATAGCAGGAGCATTAGCCACCCTTACCATAATAAAACATTGTTTTTTTTCTCGAAATAATTCTTTTAAGGTTGATGAGATTAGTGAACTAGCATAACCTTGGTTCCAGTAATCTGGATGAGTCCCTACGATAAATATATATCCTATACTTTCATATTTCCATATACCTATCATACAAATCAAATTTTTTTCTTTCATTATACCATAATAAGTATTATTTTCATCAATTAGGATATCCTCTGGCTTGCGTGACCCCCAATAAATAGGATCAGCAATTCTCATTAATGAAGCTATCTCTTCTCTATAAGATTCATTTAGTGTTTGGAATTTGTATCTCTCAAAATCCTTTTGATCTCCTTCTTTTAAAACCATAAAATACAACGCAATTTCTTTTTTATAATCTGGAAAGAATTTTGAGATCAATTTTTTATGGTTATCAAATCCAGTAATAGATATCGGGCTATAATTTTTTCCATTTAATAAAAATTCAAGACTCTCAGCTGTTCCTCTCAATTGAATTCTGCGATTTTTCCAGATTAAAACCATTCCTTTTATTTTTTCTTCATTATCTAACGCCATATAAATTTCAGTACTTTCCGGATATTGATCATAGTCAACATGAAAAAAAAAGTACTCAGCAAAGTTATTTTTGATATAATCATAGAAAAAAGCTTTATTATCAGGTGTTACTCGAATTGATCTTAATCGATCATGCTTCATAGAATAACATAATTATTTTTAAACAATAAAAATTTCGATCAAAAAATCCTTCGAATTGAAATTAAATGAAAATTAGGATGGAATGGTAAATTCAGAGTCTGATTTCAATGAAAATTACATTAAAAAAAAAGAATCTAAGATTTCTTCAATTTTTTGCCTATTATGATTATGAAACCTAATCAGAAAAAATAAATTCTTTCTATTTTTTTTCTATTCATTATTGGTTCAAATTAATAAAATTTGAAATAACCAGAAAAAGTGAATATTATTACAGAGACTTCAAAAGCGAAAGAGCCAGAAAGATCCAAGGATAATATCGATTCTTATCTTGAAAAAGTTTATGAACCAGATATAAGAAAACTATTATATCGATGTTATCAATGCGTTCGCTGTAGTGGTGTATGTCAACTTAGTAAAGTTCAAACTTTTGAACCGAGCAGAATAATTCAAATGATTCTTGAGGGTTTTGAAGAAAAAATTATTGAGAGCGGTGTTTTATGGGATTGTTTAACTTGCAATG
>JAEOTH010000044.1 GCA_016839915.1 Promethearchaeota archaeon | reverse complement strand
TTTTTGTAAATTTAGTTCGCAAAAATGATTTTTGCGATTTATAGAGATGTCCCTTGCTACCTATGACAACAAGATCAAATTCCTCTTCTTTTATTCTTCTTTTAATATAATTCTCAGGATCCTCATCTTCAATTAATCGAAGTTCTACGGGTATATTTGCCCTATCGAATATTTTCTTGGTTTGTTTTAATATCTCTTTTCCTAATTCTTTACGGATTTCTTCATTATTTCTATAATCTAAGGGTAACAAGCAGTTTTGAGATTTAAATTTTGAGACATAATTATTATCTTTTATTGAATAAAAAACCACCACCTTACAATCCCATTCTTTTTCAAATTCAACAATTTTCTTAGCAATCATATCTGAATGGGGTGATCCATCAGTAGCGAATAAGATTTTTTTATACATTTTTACCACCTCACATTTTTTCTTTAAATTAAAAATTTAATTGATTTTTTTCATATGAATATATTATTGAATCAAAATAATTTCTCCAAATTTGTTTTAGACGATTCCTAATATCTTCTTTAACAATTTCGCCTTTCTTTATAATTTCTACTATACTGGGAGTTTTAATCAAACTTTCCTTTAAAACTTCTGATTCGATAAGGGTTTTTAAAGAATATTCAAAATCTTTTTTAATTATATTTGTTATAAAATTTAGTAAATCAGATCCATAAGTGTTAATTTCCTTAGTTAATACAAGTATAATAAATACTTTTCCAAAATTTTTGTTATTGATATTAGTTCTAAATCTTTTTGCAGAATAGACTTTTCCATTGTATATTAAATTAATTTGGCCAAAATCTCTTTCATTTTCTGAATCAAGAAGCCTAATTGGGTGAAACTTTATTGGATCAATTTGTTCTTCGTTCTTTTTAATAAATTCATTTGAAAAAACTAAAATTGGAATTAACCCTGTAACATCATCAAAGTATAATATATACATCTGACAAAATTCTGTGAGTAATGCCAAATTATGACCTTTATTTATTTTTTTGAAAAGATTTTTATTGATTTTGATAAAATCTTTTGATGAAATACATTTTTTTTGTTAGCTTTCCCAAATATTGTATATTACTTTGTATATATAAAGCTTATGAAATCAGTCGCATGATTACTGATAAATGGCATATTATTCTAGAATAGTCATGTATTTGAACTAAAACACGAAATGCAATTATAGATATCATTAAATATCCTCTAATGTGATCATAGCATTAAAGCAATTTTATTATTTTTCCTAAATTCCAGTAAGTACTTTATTGAAAAAATTTAATGCTAAAATTCATCACACAGAATCGTGTGATGCCAATCTATTCTCATTTTTATTTAAAAAATAAAAAATTAATTTCCTCATCTATATATATCTTCTGGGATTTCTTTAATTGCATTTATATAAGATTTTTTTGCATTATCCGCTCCTTTTTTTATTTTTTTAATGGAATCTTCAAAATCATTCCTCGAAATCCTGACCTTATTGTAAGAATCCCGATTTAGTACATCAATTTCAGGTTGCAGTACTCCTCTACGTATTGCTAAAATTGTAGCCTCTTCGCAAACAGCTTTTACATCAGCTCCAGAATATCCTTCTAAATTTTCAGATAATAACTCAATATCAATATCTTGATCAATCGGACGATCTTTTAGATGAATTTTAAAAATTTCTTTTATTGTTTTTAGATCAGGTAAATTAATTTCAATATGTCTGCCAAATCGACCTGATCGTAATAGAGCAGGATCAAGTAATTCAGGCCTATTTGAGGCAGCAATCAATATAACATTTTTCAATTCTTCCAATCCATCAATTTCAGTTAGAAGTTGGGCAACAATTTGTTCAGTCACTTTTGATCCAGAAAATTTTGAACGTATAGATGCTATAGCATCTAATTCATCAAAGAAAATAATACAAGGAGATGCAGATTTTGCCTTACGGAATATTTCTCGCACAGCTTTTGCACTTTCACCAACCCACATAGATAAAAATTCTGGTCCCTTTATTGAAATAAAATTAACTTCTGTTTCATGGGCAAGAGCTTTGGCTAGTAAAGTTTTTCCTGTACCTGGAACACCATAAATAAGGATCCCTTTAGGAGGTTTAGATTTCATATATTTATAAAATTCAGGATATTTCAATGGCCATTCAATGATCTCTTTCAATTGTTGTTTAGCCTCATTTAATCCTCCTATATCTTCCCAGGATTCTAAAGGATGAATAAAAACCACTTGCCTTAAAGCAGAAGGCTCAATACTATTCAAAGCTTCAGAAAAATGGCTTACTTTGATTTTAATTCTTTTTAGAATATCTTCCGGTACAGGTTTATCTAGATCAATTTCAGGAATTATTTCACGAATTGCTAGCATTGCAGCTTCTTTACAAAGCGACTTAATATCTGCACCTACAAATCCATAAGTTTTATCTGCTATTAATCCTAAATCAATTTTATTACTTAGTGGCATTCCCCTTGTGTGGATTAAAAGGATTTCATATCTTCCATTGCTATCCGGAACTTTGATTTCAATTTCTCTATCAAACCTTCCGGGTCTTCTTAATGCAATATCAATATTATTTACCCTATTTGTAGCTGCAATTACAATTATTTCACCTCTGCCTTTTATACCGTCCATAAGGGAAAGTAATTGCGCAACAATCCTAGACTCTACCTGATTTTTACCCTCATCTCTTTTTGGTGCCATAGAATCTAACTCATCAATAAAAATAATAGATGGCGCTTTATTTTTGGCTTCTTCAAATATATTCCTTAAATTTTCTTCACTTTGACCAAAAAACTTACTCATTATCTCAGGGCCGCTAATACTTCTGAAATATGCGTCAGTTTCAGAAGCAACAGCTCTTGCTAATAATGTTTTTCCTGTGCCAGGAGGTCCATATAGAAGTACTCCTTTAGGTGGTTCAATTCCAATTCTCTCAAAAAGTTCTGGATGTTTTATTGGGAGCTCAATTATTTCTCGTATCTTTTGAATAGCGCCCTCTAATCCTCCAATATCTTCATACGTTACTTTATCTCGTATTTTTTGTAATTTTTCCTTTATATGACTTATTTCTTCACATCTGACTACTGCTTTTTTGACATCAAATGTATTTTGAGTTTTATCTGTAAAAGCAATTTTAGTATTCAAATTAATTTTGACTGCTTCTTTTTTAGGAGTATAATCAACAACAAATAGATCAATTCTATAAGCCATTGCGTAAAAACTAAGAATATCTCCCATGGTAATAACTCGATTTTCTAATTTCCTAGATAAAACTTGTGGTTCTCGAGGGATTAATGAGTTGTTTAATCCAGTAAAAGTTATTGTATCCGCTGAACCTACATCAATCCTTTTTATCTCTACTAAATCACCAATAGAAGCATTTAAATTTCTTCTTAGAGAAGGATCCATCCTAATAATTTGTTTTCCATTATCTTCAATTCTTCCTGAAGATAATAATGCTACAGTCATTTTATTCATAAAAGGATGATTAATTTTTATTGCATCCCCTACTTTTAAATTTAATATTTTAAGGACTCTAGGATCTATTCTAATAATACCTCTTCCCGCATCCTCCTTAAAAGCGTCTTTAATTCTTAATTTTGATTCCAGATTTGTACTCATTAACCTTCACTTCCTTTTTATCTATTAGAATAAATTAAAAAAATATTTTATCTAAATTTTTATTGTTATTTACCGAACTGGTTATTTTTTAAGAAGGTTATTAGATAATTGAAAGGCATAATTATAGTCAAATATTTTTAATCCCTTTGTATTTGCTGCTTCTTTTAAGATTTGACTTTCTAAATTTGCTTTCAGGCGTCCCAACGCTAATGCTCCTGTGCAAAAGATCCCAGAATAAACTTCATCATTCTTATGTTTTGGTTTAATGCCCTCAATACCATAGGGAGGTACTAAATTAATATCAATTACAATTTTTTTGCTCGGTAATTTTATCATCCATTCTTGAGATAAAATCTCAACTCCAGCTGCTGCTAATGACCAAATAATATCGGCATCTTTCGCAATATTAAATCTTTGTTCAATATTAGGTGCAAATACTCCAATTATGTCTGGACAATTATTTCCAGCTTCTTTAGTAAGTTCCTTTGCTAATTTCTTTACAAAATCTTCATTAGACCGATTCCAAGTTTCTACTAAATAAGTCATCATACCTATTTTTGTAGCTAAAATTGCAGCAATTCGAGCTACTGGTCCAGCACCAAGAATGACCAGTTTTTTATTTTTTAAACTTTTTAGTCCAAATATTTTATTAGCAATATCTAATGTTATGGCAACCACTGCCGATGCTGTTGTATGAGAGCCTCGTGGATCAATAATAACTGGACACTCAAATGGAGGCACTAGGGATTTGATAACTTGTTTTGCTATATCTTCTCCTTCTTTTACATCTGAACCTCCGATAAAAAAAGTAGTAGGGGCATTAGGTTTTCTTGAAAAAATTGCATCTTGTACTAATTTAGGTACAAATTCTTTTCTCATTTTGCTAATTGGGACAACGATATCAAATCCTGCATCGTAAGCCATGTTTATATCGAAAGGAGATGCATTATCATCGGTATCAAAAAAATAACAAATTTTATCAGAATTATCTTTCTTTTTAATAATAATGGGAGTTAATTCTATAATTGATTTCTTACCTAGAATACTTTCAAGTTCTCTTTCTGCCATTTTTATCAACTCAATCTTGTTTATTTAAAAATTTACTTCTAATCCTTTTTCAAATACTTCTTGAACTTCTTCAGTTTTAATTGTTCTTTTTACTTTTACTCGTTCAAGTTCAATACCCAGCTCTTCTGAAAGTTTCTCAAATCCATTAAAATGTCGGACATCACATATAAATATGGCTTTCACTTTATTTCCTTCTACCTTCTTCGCAAATTTTAATATTTTCATCATCATCCATGCTTCTCGAACTTTATACCTTATCTCATCTTCTTGAGCATCGTAATCTTGTTGTAAGTATTCCTTCCATAATACTATTCGTTGGAAAATATCATCATTTAAAGGAATTATTCCTTTTTTGTTAACAATTTCATTGATCTTTTTCTCAAGGTTTATAATCATTGTTCTATGTTCTTCTAATGCCGAGGAAAGGTATAATTCAGCATTTAAGGATATATCTGCAAATTTAAAAGGAACTTTTCGCATTTGGAACAGTTTTTTTAAAGGATCATTTAAATTATTTCCCTCCTCTTTAAAATTTGGTCTTTCCTCCAAAGCAATATCAGGCTTATATTTTTCTATTAAAGAATCAATCAATTGAAGGTATTCCTTAGAAATTAATAGAAGATTCCAAAAAAGCGATTCCTTAAAATTCTTAGGAACGTCAAACCACCAGTCGATAGGAAATTCACTCTCAATTAATATCAATTTTAGGGTTTTATTTTTTAAGGGTTTTAATTCTAACACTTCTGGCATTTTAAATCACCTCTTTTTTTTATTAAAATATTATATTTTGAATTGAATGTTTTTTATTGTAAGATATGACCTTAACACCTAATTCTCTTAAATTTTCTACTACTTGTGGACAAATATCTTCACAGATGTCTTCTTGAACAAAATGAACAAATACAACGGTGTCTTTTTTATAAGATAAAGCCAAATCTAACATTTTTTTAACTATCCATTGAGGTCTTAATTTTAAACTAAGAAAAATTTCTTTTTCCTGAATTTCTTCTCCTAGCATATCTATCCAGTTTTTTAAACTAAGTCCTTTTAAAGATTCTTTATCTTCCATATTTTCATACTCTTCAAACAATTCATTTTGAAATTGTTGTTTTTCAATAATTTCCTGATAAAGATATCCCATGGCATAGTCTGGAATATCTAATTGAAAATATGGAATTTTTTGTTCATTTAACGTTTGAGCAAAAGGTGTCGTTCCGAATTCTTTCATATTAACCTGAAAATCAACGGTAACAAAATCAATATTTTTCTTTTTTAAAAATTCTATTAGTTTGGAATTATCTGTATATTGGAAATATTTAGTATTCTCTTTAGATGACATGTATACCACGATTCTTTTGTTTTTTATTGACTTATATTCCAAAACTTCCATTAAGCCATACACCTCTTTATTTTTAAATTTATTAGCAATCTATTTCCTAAGTAAATGGTTATTTTCCCAAAATAAAAAGAATTTGACAAGAAAAATTTCTTCAAATTTGATAAAGATTATCGTCAAAAATTTTAAAATAACAATTTTTCTGGTTATATCTAAAAAAAACAAAAAACCGACTAATATCAACAGTATATGCAACGAATCTCATAAATTATATGATCAATTTATTACAAAAGTTTAAATAAATCGACAACAATCATTATCATGAGGAAAACAAAATTTATCAAAAATAAAAAATTAAGGGAAGAACCTTAATAAAAGAGAACAAAGAGGTTTTAAAAATAGATATTTATTCAATATTATCACATTCTTTTCGAAGAAAGATACTCTTACTTTTAGAAAGAGAAGGATTAATTCCCTACACCACTCTAATGGAAAAACTAGGATTAGATCAAACTGGACAATTAAATTTTCACTTAAAAAAACTTGGCCCGTTGATTAATAAAGATAAAAAATGTTATTTTTTAACGGAAGAAGGTAAACGAGTATTAAAGATAATAAATTTAAACAAACGTATTTTATCAGGCGAAGAATTAGATTATATGAATAAAAAGAGTACCATAATAAATCGCATAGGAGTAATAATTTGTAATTGTAACACAGAAATTTCCAGTGTTGTTAATATTAACACATTAGAGAAGTATATAGCAAAGTTAAATGATGTGGTTTCTGTTAAAATTTTTGATAATTTATGCCAAGAAAAGAATTTAAATAAAATTATATCTTGGGCAAAAGAAAATTTCCTTAATAAAATAGTTATTGCTGCTTGTTCTCCTAAAACACATCAACATATTTTTGAACATATCTTTAAAGATGTAATAGAACCTACAAATATAGAAATAGCAAATATTAGAGAACACTGTTGTTGGGTCCATGATCCAAATATCAGTCCTATTCTAATTTTAAGAAAAGCACAATTACTAATAGAAGCAGGAATTGAACGTATAAAACTTCAAAAGGAAGTTAAAGTTAAAACTGTAGAAGTCGAGAAAGCGTGTGCAATTTTGGGCGGTGGTATTGCAGGTATGACTTTAGCACTCAATTTAGCAAGAGCTGGAATAAATACTTATCTTATTGAAAAGTCACCTACATTAGGAGGTAAAGTTGCTAGATGGCACCGCATCTCTGATATGGGTGATTGTTCTATTTGTTTCATTTCAGAATTGATTGGCGAATTAGTAAAAGAAAAGAAAATAAAAATATTTACAAATACAGAAATAGAAACAATCTCGGGAGAAGTAGGAAATTTTACAATTGAATTAATAAAAAATCCTAGATATGTAGATGAAAAAAAATGTACTGGTTGTAAACAATGTATTAATGTATGTGGAAAGGAAAAAAAGAATCAATTTGAATTTGGTTTATCAAATCGAAAAATAATATATATTCCTTTTCAGAATTCATATCCATTTATTCCTTTAATTGATCAAGAGGATATAAAAAATTGTCTTGAATGTAGGGTGTGTGAAAGAGCCTGTATTAATAATGCAATTAATTTAAATGAAAAAACAGAAAAAATTCGGATTAAAGTTGGTGTAAAAGTTATAGCTATCGGGTCTAATCTTAGTGAGGATCTAAGTGAATATTATTATAAACCTAAAAATAACATTATTACATCACCTGAATTTGAGCGTATATTATCTTCTGATGGTATAACTGAAGGTAAATTATTAAGAATATCTGATAAGAAACCAGTTAATTCAGTTTCTATTATTCAGGAGGTTGGGTCATCAAAATTAATGTCAGGTTATTCTGAAGTTTTAGCACAAAAATATATTGAGGATATTAAAATAAGAAATCATAAATGCAAAATTAATATTTTTTATGATTTAAGCAAATTAAGATACAAAGACCAAATTTTATTAAAATCAACTAATCCCAAATTTATTTATGCTAATCATCTTTCTATTAAACCTGATAAAACTATAAATTATGTTATTGCTGATGATACTGAATTTCCAAGTGATTTAATTGTATTAAATCTAAAGTATATTCCTAATAACGATTTGAAATATCTTCGAAAATACATGGATTTTTCTTTAGATGATAATGGTTTTATGAGTAAAGAAACATTAGCATCTGGTATTTATGGAGTTGGAACAATTTTTGGCTCATTAGACTATAAGTCTACAATCGCAACGACAAATCAAGTAGCTTTAGAAATAATTTCACTACTTTCGAATGATTTTTTATTATCAGAATTTACAGGAATTAAAATAAATGAAGAAAAATGCGGATTATGTGGGTTATGTGTAGAATCTTGTCCTTATAATGCAATTACAGTCGAATTAAATAAAATAAATATTGATCATTTTAAATGTAAGGGATGCGGTACATGCGTAAGCGTCTGTCCAACAGATGCAATAGATTTAAACATCGATACATCAAATAAGATCTTAAAAACCATTGAAGTTTTTGCTAATTACAAAAAATCTCCAAAAATCATTGCATTTTGTTGTCGTTCTTGTGGATATGCTGCTGCAGATGATGCTGGTCTTAAGAAATTATCCTATGAACCTAATTTTTTTATAGTACGAGTTCCGTGTACAGGTCGTATTGATACAAATTTTATTATTAAATCATTTGAACTCGGATTTGATGGAGTAATGGTTATTGGGTGTAGAAAAGATGCCTGTCGCTATATTGATGGAATTAAGAAAGTAGAAAAAAAAATTAATTTATTGAAGAAAGTTCTTCCCCCTGAATATAATAATCGCTTAAAGATAGAACATTTCAATGCTGTAGAGGGGATAAGGTTTGCCGAAAGTGTTAATAACTTTTATAAACTATTAAAAGAGGAGATTAAATTTGAAACCTAAAGTTGCAATATTTTCTCTTACTGCATGTAGTGGGTGCATATCAACATTAATCTCTTTAAATATTTTTCCTCAATTCCTTGAACGATCTAAGATATCAAATTTTTCTTTTATATCTGATATTAAGGAAATTGAGAGTAGCAATATTGCTTTAATAGAGGGTTGTATTTCTGAGGATTCACAAATAAAAAAAATAAAGGAAATAAGAACTCAAGCAAAAAAAGTATATGCACTAGGAACCTGCGCTAGTTTTGGAGGTATTTTAAATCTTTCAAATGTAAAGAAAGCAGAACCAATTTCCAATTATATCGAAATAGATGGCATTATTCCTGGTTGCCCACCTCCATCTAAACTTTTAGGGAATTGTCTACTCAGAATGATAGAAAATAAAAATATTGATTTGTCAAAAAAAAATATGTGTGCTAATTGTCCTCTAAAAGGTGATTTGGAACTGACTTTTAAAACAAATAATCCTAAAATTTATCTCAGTTCAGATCAAATTAATCTTCACGATGAAAGCTCCGAATGTTTCTTAAATAAGGGAATATTATGTTTAGGACCAATAACTCGAGATGGATGCGATCATAGGTGTATTGAATATGGTGTTCCTTGTGAAGGGTGTATGGGGCCTGTTTCAAAAGATTTTACATCAAACTTAATAAACTTCTTAAGTTTGGTTAACCTTTCCGATGATCTAAAAAATTATAAAGCTATTTTTTATCGATTTTCAAAACCAAAATTAATGGGGGGATAGGATTGTTAAAGGTTGTCGATGTCTGTACTCGTGTAGAAGGGCATGGTAATGTAAAAATTCTAATTCAAAATGATGAAATCTCAACCGTGGAGTTTGAAATCGCTCCATTTCGAGGATTTGAACAATTTTTAGTAGGGAAAAAATTGAATGAGATTCCAAGGATTATTTCACGGCTTTGCGGTTTATGTTATGCTTCTCAATCAATTGCTAGTTGCAAAACAATTGAAGATATCTATGGGATAGAAATTCCAGAGCAGTCAGTTTTACTAAGACGCCTCCTTCAGTGTGGAGAGTTGATAAAATCACATTCTATGCATTTTTTCTTCCAATCATTACCAGATCTATTAAAAATCTTTAATCTTTGTCAAAAAGTTCCCTCTCCTTATGAATTAATTAATTTTGATCCAGATTTAACTTCAAAAATATATGATTTAATAAATATTGGCAATGAGATTGAGAGGTTATTTGGAGGAAGATCCACCCATTTGATAACAGTAATTCCAGGGGGTATAATTTATCAACCTACGGAAAAAAAGAAGAGATTAGCTCAAAAATACTTGCAAAAAGCCTTTACTAACATAGAGATCTTAATTAGAAAAACTATAGCTTTTTTCTCACATCAATCTCCTCCCATTATGTTTTCTCTTCAAAATCCAATATATTTGGCATTAAATAACTCTGGAAATTACGATCGATATTCAGGTAATTTAAGTATTAAAGAAAATGAGGATAAAGTAATTAATTTTCAAAAAAACTCATATTCCACATATCTTAATAAAGATTTTGATTTACGAGGGATTGAATATAACTTTACTGGGAAACACCCTTTAGTTGGACCTTTAGCTAGATATAAAATAATTAAAAATTATGGAATTGATGAGGTTTCGCAATTTCTTGGACATTTTGATAAATCTTGGCAAGAAAGTATATTAATTTGCAATTTTCTTAGATTAATAGAAATATACGTAGAAACCAATAAACTGTTAAAAATTTTAGAAAATAATTCATTATATAATAAAAATACACTTTCTTCCTTAAAATCAATAAAAAAATTAGAAGGTATCGGGGTTGTTGAAGCACCAAGAGGTACATTAATTCATCACTATTATATAAATGATAATAAATTTATTGAAAATCTTAAATTGTTTATTGCTACTGAAATTAATATTCCATTAATTAACAAGATGATAACACAATACAGTCAAAAATTATATGAAAAAACTGGGGATATAGACTTGATTAAAAGAGATATACAAATGATAATAAGATCATTCGATCCTTGTATTTCATGTGCCACACACTAATTTTTTTGCTTATCTTTGATGAATTAGAGTTGTCTTTAAGTAAAATCTAGAATAAAAAAAGAAAATAAACTTATTTCCGTAATTTTGAAAAACAATCTTCGCAAAAAAAAATTCTACGGAATTTAGAAGCATCCCAAACCATATGACCTAATTTATACTTCTTTTCACATCCCCAGCACATTTTAAATACTTTAGACTCGACAGTATATTCATCATCAACATGGAAATTGTCGTCTTGTATTATTTCTTTATAACTCCTCAATTTATTAAACCATTATTTATTTTAATTTTGAATAAATATTCATTACTTAAGGCTATGTAATACATATTAAAACAACAATTTAAGTATTATGAATGATCATCCATAAAACTCATATCTTTAATTTTTAAAATTTCAAAATCATCTTAATCATTAAATTTAAGTTTTAAGAATAATTATTCACAAATCATAATTGCTTTTTATTGAATTAAAAAACAATACGAAGAATATGTGTAAGAGATATGAATAGAATTATTGGAATTCCTTCTGATGGCCCTGAAACCTTTGATAACGTATCACTTCACTTTGGACATTGCAGATACTTTGTTGGAATTGAAATTTATGATGATAATAAGTTCAGGAAAGTGTTTGCATTACCTAATGGTGGTCATTCAAGCTGTATGGAACCGGTTATAAACATGAAACAAAGAAATGTTACTGATATGATTTTAACCGGTATTGGGATGCGTCCATTTATGGGTTTTCAACAAGTTAACATAAATTTATTTCAAGGTATCAATGGAAGCATTGAAAAAAATATAAGAATGTTAATAGAAG
>JAEOTH010000204.1 GCA_016839915.1 Promethearchaeota archaeon | reverse complement strand
TGGGAAAAATCTAATTCCTCTAGTAGTTACCATTGATGCCGCACGTTGAAATTCTTTTAAAGTATTATCATCATAACCACCAAGAAAACCATCTAAGAAAGCATAGAAGAACATGAAAATAAAAATACCTAATAGGAACAATATAGCAGTGTTAATGATTTTATCTCCCAAAGGAATTGCCCATATTAGTTCACCAACAAAAAATAAGACAATATAATTTAGTATTGCTGAAATAGCCGGTGTTAAAAATGTCTTAAAGGGATATAATTTAAATTTAATAATTTTTTTTCGTACAATTAACCAGGCAATGATATCCTTAGCAAAAACAGCAGGAATATAAGCTATAATAACGAATACCATATCTCTGAAAAGTATTACAAAAATATACATAAGTAATGATCGAGTCAATTGTTCGATTATCCACGCTATCATTGCATAACCAGTATGTCCAGTACCTTGGAATACAGGATCAACCAACCAGGAAAAGATACCCCCAATATGGAAGAATAATATTGGTATTAAAAATTTAACAGCAGGAGCTCCATATTCCTCACCAGCAGCTCCAACCAAAAATTTCGCCCCTGTAGCAAATAGAACCGATATTAAGAAAAATGCAAAATAGTTTCCCCACCTAAACGCTTGATAGACGTATAATTTTGTTAAATTTTGTTTATTATGAGAACTTGATTCACTATATGCCCCAAGAAGAGTATTTGAGAAGAGGGATACAAGTTGAACAACTAACCCTAATGTCCAAACCAAATTAAACCAACCCAAATTGTTGGAGTAATTTGCTACAAATAAGGACGTTATTATTACTTGTATAAACCAACCTAATTGTACGAAACCTTCTCCAATACCTAATTTTGATCCATAAACTAGCGATTCTTTAACCTCTTTTTTTGAAAAATCTATTCTAAAACACGTTTTAGGAGAGAATCCTTGTTTTCTAAAGATTAAAATTGAAATTATAAATGTCATCCAATAATCAAAACATCTAGCAATAGCATATCCTATTCCAGCACCTAAGGCTTCACCAAAAACTGGATTTGCAGCACCCCATAAACGACCAAGGTAACAGAAAATTACTTGTCCTATTAGTAAAAATACTATTTCCCATACTATATATAATATCAGATAATAATCTGAGCGTTGCATTCCTTGAAAACTATACATGAAGACTAAAAATACACCAGGATATTGAACAAAAGAGTAAACTACGAAAATCCAACTCATGTGAGCAAGGTTTGTATAAGGAAAAATAAATGAACCCATGAATGCAATTAGTGATACTTGAATAATTCCAGTAAAAATTTGCCACCATACATAAATCTGAATATAATGGACTGCTTTTTCTGGATTTTTAACTCGATATTGGGAGAAATATTTGGCTAACGCGAAACTTGTTCCAAAATCGAATAGAATCCATACTATTTGAAAGAAATTGTAAGCATAATTATACCAACCAGCGGCCTGAGGATAAGGTTGGATGAACTGAGGCATTATGAAATTTGAGATAAGTAATTGTGGTAAAACTAAAATTAAACCAATGAAAAATGTAAAAAGAAATCCTCCTAATTGGCGATGAACTCCTATTACTTCCCAATCATCTTTTAAATCCACTTGTTCATCTAATTTTTTTTCTAAAGCTTTAGATTCTTCTAATCTTTTTCTTTCTTCTTCCTCAGCTTTAAGTTTTAGGACTTCTATAGTTTGTTGATCCATACTTGATCTAGATTTATTTTTAACTACAATAAATAAAGCAATTGCTAAAACTGCGAGAACTAAGATGATTATTCCTATTATTATTTGTTCGAAAAAGTGTGGAACTGGAGAATATGCCCATCCTGGGTATGTCTGAAATGGTAAATCTAAACTTTCAAATATTAGCCCATATAAGAGATAATTGAAATATGGCCATACTTTGAAATCTAAATTAGCTCCAGCTTCTAACCAGCCAGAGAATAAAATTACTTCTCCACTTCCCATTACTCTTTCTAGTATGAATGGCTGGCGGTATAGATCAATTTGTAAATTCTTAGAAGCGGGATAAACATCGACTATTCTTTTAATGGAAGAATTTAAGCTAGCTGAAGGAATTACTGTCATATTATCAACCTTCATCTCAGGTGCAGAATTCCAATCAATTTTATTACTAATTGGATGGCTGTAATTACTTACTATGGATAACATAAGCTCTTGATTTTTTGATTTACCTGCTTCGAATATCGTATTATCTATTATTTCCAGTTTATCCAATAAAGTAGCATTCTCATGCAAATTCTGGCCCATAAAAATAACAATAGCTCCACCTGCATCAACAAAACTGGAAACAATTTGTTGTTCTGAGGAATTAAATTGGACATCAAAAAGGATAACAACATCAATCCAAGAGCCAATTGATACTAATGGGACACTATCAGAAACTTTTGAAATGTTAAAATTATCCTGATCAATTCCAATGCTTTGTACAAACAAGTCGTCATTTCCTTTACTGATTAATAACACGTTTTTCTTATTACTGGTTTGTCCGAAAGTAGGTTTTATCAAAAAAAAAACAAAGACATTACTAGCTGCTAAGACTATCAAACTGATTAGTAAAATTTTTGAGATTTTTCGATTAGGTTTTGACATTTTCATCAAAAAAGATTGGTTTATTAACAGTAATTATTGATGAATTTTTGCAATATATATAATTTTATTTTTATATCACAAATGCTTTTCAAGCCATACATACATATCTTGATATACTTGAGCTCTACCTTTTTCATTCCATAATTCATGAAGAAAACCGTCATATTCCCGGTATGTCTTATCTTTGCTTCTAACTTGCTCAAAAAACTCTCTTGTTTTATCTTTATCTACGATTTTGTCATCCCCGCCTTGCATTAGCAATATTGGGCATAATAGATTTGATGAATTTTCCAATGCCCATCTTGAAAACTTATCAATTTCAGTTGCTGATTTGGCAGAAATAACTTCTATTTTATGTTTATCTGATATATGGTGTCTTAAAATTTTTAAATCACTTGTCAATTGATTCTGATCAATAATATTCTCTAATATTTTATTTGGTGCTAATTTACCTAGTGTATTCGATAATGATTTTATTACTTTTTTCCCCATTGATAATTTCAAAAACATTCCTAACAATGGTGAGGAAACTAGCACTCCTGGCAGTGCAGGATGGTGTAGAGCAAAAATTAAACTGGCTAATCCACCAAATGAATGCCCCATTAAAAATATCTTTTTATCTTTTGCAATTTCACGGATAAAATCCATGAAGAGAAGTGTATCTTTTTGGATATGATCCATGCTTTCTATATGCCCAGGTATATCACCAGCATTTCGCCAATGCCCTCTTAAGTCAAACGAATAGATGACATATCCTTTTTCTGTAAAATATTCAGCAGGAGTTTTTAATCTATCCGAATGTGTACCCCATCCATGAATAGCAATAATATATGCCTTTATTTCTCCATCATCAGGTAACCAGCATTGATAAAATAATTTTTTTAATCCTCTTCCTTCAAAATATCCTGTCTCATTTTTCACAATATTTTCGCCTAGACTTTAGAATCGCTAATTATTGAGTTAATGATAATTTATAATTTCTTTATCTTATTAATATTCTTTCTTTTATTAAATTGATAATTCAATTATTTTTTAGTAATTATCTTCCCTTAAGAAATTTAAAAAAATTTTATATTATCCGCTGAACTTCATAATAAATAATATTTATCCAATTTTCTTAAGTCTTATTTATGAATCAAACAGAAAATATTGAAATCATCATTCATGGGAGAGGAGGACAAGGAGCAGTGACTGCTTGTGAAATTATTGCTGAGGCCGCTTTTTTAAGTGGTAATTTTGTTGATGTACACGCATATCCATCATTTGGAGCAGAGAGGCGAGGGGCACCCGTCCAAGCATATACTAAACTCTCTCGGTTAGATACTATATGGGACAGGGCACAAATAGAAAATCCAAATATTTTAATAATATTTGATGAAACTGTGTTAAATCATGAGATTGTTTCTTCTCTGAGAAAAGATGGGGTCTTTATAATCAATTCTGAAAAAGAACCTGAATATTTTATTAGTAAATTCAATTTAAGCAACGAAACTAAGATTGTTGCTGCGGATATTAGTAAACTAGCAATTGAAAAAGATCTTACTATAGATGGAAATCCAGTAATTAACACACCCATTTTGGGGTTACTATCTAAAGCTTTACCAGATCTAAATTTGGATAATTTGAAAACCGTTGTTCTTAAGCGAATGGGAAAAAATTTAGGTAAAATTAATTATGAATTAATTGAACAGGGATATAATTTAGCAAAAATTAAATGATTTTTTTAGGGAAATGTTAAATTATTGGTAATTTCACAATAAAAGTACTTCCCTTATTTCTACCTTCTGATTCTACTCTAATATGACCTTCATGTAGATCTATTATTTCTTTTGAAATATATAATCCAAGACCCGTTCCTTGAATATCTATGTATTCTAATCCATCTCCATATCTTTCTATTTTCCCAAATCTAGTAAATAGTCTATCCATCTCATCCTTAGTAAGACCAATTCCAGTATCAGTTATTTTTAATTTAACGAATTGATCTCTTTTCAAGGATTTTATAAAAATTTTTCCATTAGGAGGTGTATTTTTTATTGCATTGGAAAGAAGATTTAATATTACTTGTTCAATTCTTATTTTATCAAATTCTAAAAATATATCATCTGTCAGGTTAAGTTCTAAATTTAATTCTCGCATTTTTATAAGATACATCAGTTCTTTTGCACAATCTCTAATCACTTGATTTAAATCATTTACATTTTTCATTAGTTCGAATTTTTGGTATTCAATTCTAGTGATATCAACCAAATTATCAACTAGATGTTTTAATCTTATACCTCCTTTTTCGATTATTTGAAGAAGTTCTTTTGTATCCCCTTTAAATTCTTCTATATATAAATCTAAAAGAAGTTCGGTAGCCCCGCAAACAGATACTAGGGGTGTCTTAAGTTCATGTGAAACTCTAGATATTAAATCCTTCCTAATCTGATCTAACTCTTTTAATTTTACAAGTTCTTCTTCAATAAGAAGATTTGCCTTTCTTTGTTCTGTAATATCATTTAATATTGTTTGCAATAAGATTTGATCACCTAATTTGAGTAAAGTAGATTGATATTTAACCCAAACCGAATCTCCATCTTTCTTAAATAACTCCATTTCTAGTGGTGCTAGAATTTCACCTTTTAGAACTTTTTGGAATCGCTTAAGCAATAAGGGTACATATTCTGCATTAATTACAGGAAGATTTTTAAATTCATTACCGATTAATTCATCTCTTCTATAACCAACTAACTTTTCAATAGCGGGATTACAATAAATCACTTTTCCTTGCTGATCTATTAAGGCAATTGAAAATGGTACAGATTCAATTAAATTCCGATATCTTTCCTCAGATTCTTTTAATTTTTGCTCTGCAATTTTTCTATTTGTAATATCAGTAACGAATGCAAATGAACCCTTAAACTCTCCATTTTCGTTTAAAATTGGAGCAGCATTTATACTAGTACTTAATAGAGTTCCATCCTTTTTTACAAATTCAAGTTCATAAGTATCTTTCAGGCCCTTTTTCCTACGATCTCTAAAACTAATGATCAATTCTATCATTGGGGCTTCTAAAAAACTATGTAAACTTTTACCCATTATCTCATCTCTAGTATAACCAAGCATTCCACATATTTTTGGATTAACAAAAATTGTATTATCGTTTTCATCCACTGCCCACACACCTTCTTGAGCATTCTCTATTAAATTCCTATATTTTTCTTCAGATTCCTTTAACATTTTTTCAGTCAAAACACGATCTGTGATATCACGAATATTACCTTGAATTACTTGTTTCCCTCCCATATCAAATAGACTTGATGAAACCTCAGTGAAGAAAATTTTCCCATTTTTCTTTTTAAAGCATATTTCAAATCTTACAAATCCTTTCTTTGCTATCTCTTCAAATGCTTTTTTAGATGATTCCAATTCACTTATCGGATGAAGTTCCGGAATTTTTAATCCTAAAATCTCTTCTTTCATATATCCAAATTGCTCTAAAGCTCTTTGATTAACATCTATGATAGTCCCTTCTAAATCATGAAGAATTATTCCATCGTTTGAATAATGGAAGAGATTGCTATACTTTTCTTCAGATTCCCTTAATTCTTGAGCTCTTATATTTACTAATTGCTCTAATTCTTGTTTAAATCTTTCTTCCTCTTCTTTTCTCTCAGTAACGTTACGAAATATTCCATAAAAACCGATTTTATTTCCGGTAGAATCGTATTTTAAATATACAGAAGTTTCACCAATAATTTTCACTCCAGCTTTATTCTTAAACTGATATTCGAAATCAGCTAATGGTTCACTTGTCTTGTAAACTTGATTAAAGCCTTTAAACACTTTTTTTCTATTTTCTTCATCAGTAATGTATTTAAAGTTTAATCCCAATAATTCATCTCTCGAATAGCCAGTAACTTTGCACAAGGATTCATTAAAATAAGTAAATGTCCCTTTTAAATCAACTTCAAAATAACATTCTTTAATATTCTCTATTATTTGTATAAATTTATCTTTTGAAAATTCCAACTTTAACCTTAACCCGCATTTTATTAATTATTATTTAAAAAACATATAATTTCAAAAGAGATACAAAATCATTCAAACTTAGTAATTTATTACTATGAGTCTAATGAAATATCAAGTATTTAATTTTTATTTAAAAGCAAATATTATCATTTGCTCAATCCACGTTAATTCTCTTAATTAAGTAATGCAATAGTTAATAAATTACATGAAATTTGCCTTAATCTTTTATTTTTATAAATGGTAAGAATTAAAAACTTATCTACGTTTGATTTCATACAGAATCTGATTTATATTTATTTATGATGAACAGATGACAGATTCAAAAAAGGATTATCAAAAAATATTAGGTTCAGTTCAAAAGCCAGTAATTGGCGAAGCCGGTAAAACGGGAACATGGAGTTCGAAAAAACCAATAATTGATCTAAATAAATGTATTCCCGTCAAATCTGGAAAACCAAGTTGCTTTAATTGTTGGCTTTTTTGCCCCGAGGCAGTAGTCACAAGAACAATTCCGCCAAAGATTGATTTAGTGCACTGTAAAGGATGTGGAATTTGTATGGAAGAATGTCCGGTTAAAGCTATTACAATGGAGGAGGTGAAATCTAGTGACTGAGACTGAAGAAAGTAAAGTTAAAATTAATGGAGATTTAATGATTTTAACTGGAAATCATGCAGCAGCTCATGCATTCAGACAAGCTAAAGTAGGTGTCATTTCTGCCTATCCAATTACACCCCAAAGTCCTGTGGTTGAAAAAATTGCTGAATTTATTTCCGAGGGCAAATTAAAAGCTAGATTTGTTAAAGTAGAATCGGAACATTCTGCCTTAGCAGTATGTTGTGCTGCTTCTGCAACGGGATCAAGAGTTGGTACGGCTACATCTGCTCATGGTTTAGAATTAATGTATGAGATGTTACCTTGGGCAGCAGGAAATAGATTACCTATTATAATTAATTTGGCAACAAGATCACTTGGAGCACCATGGTCAGTTTGGACTGATCACTCTGATTTTATCACAATAAGAGATGTAGGATGGATTCAGTTTATGTGTGAAAATAATCAAGAGATTTATGATACAAATCTTCAAGCATTTAAAATTGCTGAAGATCCCCGTGTATTCCTACCTGCAATAGTTGCTTATGATGGGTATATACTTAGTCATACAATGATGCCTGTTAAATTAGAAAATCAAGAGAAAATTGATGATTTTTTACCACCTCTTGACCACCATATTAACTTATCTGACATTTCACAAGTAAAAGGAATTGATCCAGTAACAACACCTCATATTGTTAAGAGAGCAGAAGGAACAGCTCCAGGTTATTATGAATACAGATATGCACTTCAAAAATCATTAGAAAACTCCATCGATATAATTAAAGAGGCACATGATGAATTTGCCAGAAAATTTGGGAGATCCTATGGAAACGGTATATATAAAACTGTTCAAACTGAAGATGCTGATACAATAATATATGCTATGGGTTCAGTTGCATCTCAAGCTAGAGTTGCAATTAAACAATTAAGAGAAGAGGGATTAAAGATTGGAATCTTAAGCCTAAAACTATTTAGACCGCATCCCTGGGAAGATTTAAGGGAATTTTTTAAAGATAAAGAAAATATTATTGTGTTTGATCGGGATATTGGTTATGGATATGAAGGGGTTTTGTCATATGAATTGAAGTCCGCACTTTACGGTTTAAAGAGTCGACCTAATATCAAGGGATTCATAGTTGGTTTAGGTGGTAGGGATGTAAAAACAGAACATATCACTGCTGGTGTTTATAAAGCTTTAAATGGATTTAAACAAGGAATGTTTACTAATACGACTGAATTTCTTGGTTTAAGATTAGATGAATTAAGTGATTATGATGAATCAACTTATTTTAAAAAAGGGTGACTAAAAATGGTTAATGTAATGGATCTTCCTGAAGAGGAATTTATATACCCCGGCACTCGTGCGTGTGCTGGATGTGGTATGGCATTGATCTATAGAATTGCTCTTAAAGCCCTAGGATCTAAAACGATAGCAACTGTACCTGCATCTTGTTTAACGGTATTACATGGGATGCAAGGCTTTTGTTCAACGAAAATATCTGTATACCATACACCTTTTGCTACAACAGGAGCTTCTGCTTCTGGAATTTTAGCTTCTTTAGAAGATAAAGGGTTAGAAGATGAAATTACCGTTCTTGCTTTTGCAGGAGATGGTGGAACTACTGATATTGGGATACAAGCTCTAAGTGGTGCTGCCGAAAGAGGAACAAATTTTATTTATGCATGTTATGATAATGAAGCGTATATGAATACTGGAGTTCAGAGAAGTGGTTCAACTCCACTAGGCGTTCGAACGACTACAACACCTGAAGGAAAAAAAGTGCAGAAAAAGAATATGCCCAAAATATTAGAAGCACATGTTATTCCCTATGTAGCTACTGCTAATGCAGCTTACCCTCTAGACTTATTTGAAAAATTTAAAAGAGCGAAAGATATAATAGGCCCAAAATATTTCCATATCTTATCACCCTGTCCCCCTGGATGGGGTTATGAACCAAAAGACACAATGTTAATAGGTAGACTAGCAAATGAAACAGGATTTTGGCCACTTTATGAAGTTATTAATGGTAGGATTGAAATATCAAAACCAAGTAAAAGGTATTTAGACTCATCAAAAAGAAAACCAATAGCAGAATATTTGAAGACTCAAAAAAGATTTAAATCTATTGCTGATACCACTACGAAAATATATGAAGAGTATATTGAGAATATGTGGAATGGAATAAAAAGTAGACTTAATAATCAATAACTCTTAACTAATTTCTTAGCCTTTTTTTCGATTTTTATTAACTTATAGTAAAAAATAAAAGTTTAATTTAGTTAAGTTAAGTAGAGATATATGCTGAGAACATTCATATTTGATGAGTTCAAATCTCATTGGATCGAAGAAGAAAATCATTTGTTATTACATGATGTTTGCGCAATTTTAGATGAAGAAAAGGAAATTATATATCTCTGGGCTGGCTCAAAAAGCAAAAAAGCAAAATTTAGAAAGGGATATAAACAAATAAAAGAATTAACTTCTAAATTTCCAGAATTGGATATTCAATTTGTTATGACAAAAAAAATTTTTCCAATAGAAATTCAAAAGATAATAGATAAGTTATCAGAATCTATGAAATTAGGAAGTAAAAAAGCTTTGAAATTTAGTAGATTCTCAACTATACGAATATATAGTATTTCAATAATTATCACCGTAATTTTACCAATCATATTCTTTTTAAATTTAAGCACATCGTTGTTTTGGACAAAGATTAATAGTAATTATTACATAAATAGTCTTATTTACGCCAATTGGATAAATAGTTCGAAATTTTTCAGTTTAATTATATTAATCTTTTTTCTTATTAACATTTTGATTGGAATAATTGAATATGAAACTCAAGTTATAATTTTTTCATTAAATGGTTTTATTATCTCATTAGGATTATTATTATATTTAAACCAAGGTACTTTTTTATTTCTATTTCAAGAAGGTTGGACTTTAACGAACTATGTGATATTGCAAAAAGATATTTTTCTCTTCTTGGGTTTTATTTTAAGTGCAATACTGATTTTTGAAATTCCAAATATATATAAATTAATGTCTTTTTTCAAAACCTATAGAAAATTCATTTTTTAGCTGAAAAAAGTGTGGAAGTAGCAAATCTTCTTACTGAAATGGAAAAGGAAGATCTTAGAATACTTATGGCAATTGAAATTGGGATGAAGAGATCAGAATTCGTCACAATTAATAATATTAAATTCTATTCGAGATATAAGATAGAAGAGACTCTTTTTAGGTTAAAAAAGGTTCATAAGCTTGGTTTAATTATTAGAGATGCCTCTAAACATCAAATTGCTTACACACTTAATTCTAAGGCATATGATTTACTTGCTTTGCATACTTTAGTAGAAAAAAATATAATAAGTCAACTTGGACCTCTTATAGGTAAGGGAAAAGAATCAGATGTATATAGTTGCATGGATGATAATGAAAATATATATGCTGCTAAATTTTACCGAATGGGGAGAACTAGCTTTAAGAGTATTAAACAATTAAGAGATATTATTGGGAAAAGAGGACACACCTCTTGGCTATATGTTAATAGACTTGCAGCCAAAAAAGAATATGAAGCTCTTGAAGAGATATACAAACTCAAATTAGATACTCCAAAACCAATCGGATATAACAGACATATTATTATAATGTCTTATTTGAGAGGAAAAGAATTAATATATTTTAAAAGCATAAAACGACCTCTAAAAATTTTTAATAAGATTTTAAAGCAATATAGGGAAATTTATAAAAAAGCACACATGATACATGGAGATTTGGGAGAATTTAACATTGTTTTAGACGAACAAGGAAACATTCTAATAATTGATTGGGTGCAGTGGGTATCATCAGATCATCCTAATGCTAATTCACTGTTAGAAAGGGATATCGAAAACATATGCAACTATTTTCAAAAAAAATTTAGTATCGAAAGTAATGTAAACGAGATTATTAGTTCTTTTTATTAAAAATGAATTTAAACTAATTAATCTTTTAATACCTTTCCTTGAATTATAATATCTTCTAGATTTTCTTTTTCTATTACTTCTATTTCTTCAATCTTAGGTTTTAATATTTTTAATAACCATTGTAAATCTAAATTTTTCTTTAATATTGAAAATTTATAATCAGCATTATTTTTACTTACTCTAAACGATTCTATGATTCCAATTTGAATATGAGGTAAATTTTGGAAAGAAGTAAGTGAAAACATTGAATAGAAGATATTCTCTCTGAAAGGTAAATATTCCATATCTGATAGTAACAAATTTAAAGCATATTTATTAAAATTATAATTAATAACCTTGGATTTGAATCTCAATAACATATTCCAAGAGATATCTACTCCTACGTAATTACACTTTATTTCTCCTTGCTTCTTTATTGATTTTGTAATATAATCAAAAAATAAACCAGTACCACAACCCATATCTAAAATAATTTTTTCATTTGCTTTGTAGTTTTTCAATACAATTTCATATTTTTCTTCTTGTATTGCCTTATATCTTTTGTCATAAAAATCTGAGGTTGAGTTGTATTTTTCAATGATTTTTTTCTTTTTATTACAATTTTTAGATTGCTCTTCCAAGATGATAACCAGATGAATTTTATCTTGTAAAATTAAATGTCGTAAGGTTTTAATTCAAAAAAATCTAGCTTTAAATTATCTTTTTAATAAATATAATAATAATTTTTTTGATTTAAGAATTAAAAATGTCAAGTAAAAACAACAATCAACAGAGATCTAAAAATCCCCTACAGATTCTACAAAACAGCCAAGGATCCATAATCTTACTCAGATTAAAAGATGGAACGGAATATAAAGGTTTACTAAGGGAGATAGATGCTTATATGAACATGATTTTAGAGGACGCAACAGAACTCTTAGAGGGAACACCTGTTGCAAAATACAATGAAATATTCATTCGTGGTAATAATCTCTTATTTATTAAGCCTGACGCATCTCAAATTACATAAGAAATATATTCCTTCTGAGTTTTACAGTTCTAATAGTTTTGGAATTATTTCATTATTTCTAATTATTGCATAAGATGCTGGATTTGGAGCATAAAATCCTCTATAATTTGCTGAAGAAAATATAGATAACAATCGATTATTAAAATACCATCGATATCCTTCAGGAAAACATTCATGTGCCCTTATGAGATATTTGAGATTATTATATTTCATAAAATTCTCAAAAGCATTACTACCAAAGAATTTAATCCCTGAACCTCTGAAACTGTCAGAAAATCCATGTAATCCAGATTTAGGGTCATTCCACATAATTTGAAATACACCTTGTGAAACTAAATTCAATAATGTACTGAAATCCTTACTTTTTTTTCCATTTAATTTCTTCAAAATGTCAATATCTTGAGGGATCCCTCCGTGTAAACATAAGACTGATTCATTAATTACTGCGCATATCGGAATTCTATCATAAATACTTAGGATTTCATTGTATTTAATTTGGTCATGGAATCTTAAAATGAAGTCTTGAAAGAATCCGTAATGTTTATTCATTTCTAAAGTTTCATGGTTTCCTCTTACTATATAGTATTTTAGAGGAGAAAGAATTTTTAGAGCTAAGACTATTAATAAACATTCTAGTTGTTTTGGACCACGATCAACAATATCTCCTAAAAAAATTACTAATTTTGGATTATTATTATTTATGATTTCTAATAGTTTCATTAATGTCTCTAAATTTCCATGAATATCTCCTATTACATAAACCTCTTCGTCTTTATACACATCAAACTTAAGGAATAAATTTTCCTCCTCTAAAATACGTATAGCGGTCCTTATTATTTTTGAAATACTATCAAATTTTAATTTAGAAATTTTATGCGGTTCATTTATTAAATCATATAAAAACGAATTTTCGATCAAATTCAAACTCAATTTTAATAGTTCTATTATTTTTATAATAGTTTCTTATATTTTTATAAATAAAGCAATTTAGAATTAATAGTTAAATTTCAATGGAAGAATCAGTAGTTCAGTTAATAAATCAAATTCAAACGCATATCGATAGTTTTGAAAATGAAAAATTACTTGAAAAGAATAAGAATCGTAATCTTGGAGTAATTTACACCCCAAATCAGATTGTAGATTATATAGTATCTAATACTTTCAAAAATTATTTTCAAGAAATATTAAATCCTCAAAATGATCATTGTGACGATTGCAATTTAACAGAACTAATCAAAAACCTGATGCGAACTAAGAAAGATAAAGAAAAATTAATTAAAATAATTAAAAATATAAGGGTTTTAGATCCCTCATGTGGATCTGGAAGATTTTTAGTATCCGCAGCAGAAAAACTTTATGACCTTTATCAAATCGTAGTACCTGAATCCTCCAATTTTGAAATAAAGAAACTAATAATTCAGAAAAATCTGTATGGAATTGAAATTGAAAACTATGCAATTATTATCTCAAAGCTAAGATTAATTAAATGGCTTCTTGCTTCTATTTCAAACAATTTAACCTCTCAGATTATCACCTTAAAGAATTTAAAACTTACAAATTTTAAACAGATTATTGAAAAATTTGGTATAAAATTTAATATTTTCAACTTAGATTTTCTTTTAGAATTTAATTCTGAGAAATTTGATATTATAATTGGAAATCCTCCTTATGTAGAAAACAAAAAGATTAAAGATATTGAGTTTAAGAAAAATATAACTAAAAGATTTACAACAGCTTATCGATTATTTGATCTATCTATCATATTTATTGAGAGATCTCTTGAATTATTAGAAGATGATGGATATCTCTCCTTAATTTTACCTAATAAATTCTTATCTGCGGATTATGGTATTAAAATCAGAGAATTATTATTAAATGACTCAGAAATTAAAGAAATCATAAATATATCCTCTTTACCTATATTCCAAAATATAGCTGCATATCCTATTATTTTATCTTTGAAAAAAGTTAAACAAATCAGGGATAATGAGATAATAATTAAGGTTTTCAACGATATGGATGAATTTATAGAAAATAGTGGAATTAAAACCATAAAATTCCGTCAGAACTTAATTAATAGTTTTCCTTCTAAAGTAATTCCTATCTCAGGAAATATTAAACTAATCACATATTTATATAAAAATTTTAAATCATTTGCTGAGACTTTTAAGGATTTAAAGATAATATATCGACCTTTTGGTTTTTTAAAATATATCAAACATTTTGATAACATTAGTGATGAATACCAATCTAATAACGACTTATTATTAATTGGAACGGGCAATATAGAAAAATATCATATTAAATTTAATAAAAGAATAAAAATTGCGGGGAAAAATATTAAAATATCATATTTTAATTATCATTCTAACTTTAAACATATTTGGAACGATTTAAATAGCGAAAAAATAATTTTCAGAGAAATAGCAAAGGATTTGACTTGTTATTATGATCCAGGTGTATTTGCTAATATAACAGGTCTTTATTTCATAAAAATTGCTTCGTTTGATACTGCCAAATTATTTAGTCTATTAGCAATTTTAAATTCTCAATTATTGGATTCTGTGTTTAAAACACTATTTGGTACACTACATATGTCTGGTGGGTATTTAAGGTTTAATGGTAGTTTTATTAAAAGATTACCGATGCCAAGAAAATTTCCTGTGTTTCTATCGCAATTGGGAAAAATTCTACAATTACTTTCACAATTAAAATATCATATTGATTCATATAAAAAATATCCAAAATTGGATAAATTAATGATGAAACATAAAAATGACATAATTTCTCAACTTAAATTTTTCAATACACTGAGTAATTCTTTGGTGAAATTAGTATTTTTAGATGAATTTTATTTAGATTCTAATTTAGATTATAATTTTCTAAGAGATTTGTGCAATTTAAAAATAGAAGCACTCAAAGTACCGTATAAATTCTTAATTCCCCGAACCGATATAATTAATTTTAAGGTTTATTCATTAAATGAAGTAGATTTCATTTTAACTGAAATAAGCAAATTATATAACCAACTACATAATAATACAGAATTAATAGATCAAATAGATAGTATAAATAAACATAAGTTCAGCTAAAAGTAAATTCTCATATAGTTTTTCTCTAAACAAAATCGAATTAAAATTAAATTTTAGCAAAGATTATATAATAAAACTAATAATTAGTAAATCAATTAAAATTATGAGTGAGAACTATGGCTAAAAAAAAGAGCGCTCCAAGTGAAGAGGAAGAATATGAAATTCCAAGTGGAAAAACTGATGAAGATGGAGATGAGATAATAGATTTAACAGATTGGAAAGATAATTTAGAAGAGGATATTATATATAAAATCCCTGATGATGATGAAATGGTTGCGGAGGAATCTGAAGATGAAGAATTTGGCATGGAAGTTGATGATGTCGTGAAAATGTTGCGAGATGTTAAATGTAAACCTTGCCCTGGCCTGAAAAGTAAGCCCGATTGTAAAATCGCACATGATTATGGGTGTCCAAAACCAAAGAAGCCATAAAATCTATCTTTTATTTTTTTATTAATTAAGCTAAAATCACTAATAATTACATTCTTTTAGTGAAGAACATTGTTTTCTAATATTATAAAACGCATTGTATTAATAATTATTGATATTTTATTTAGCTGGTATATTTGGGAAGTTAATGTTTCATTTGGAAATCCGTGTTACACAACATCTTTCTCAAAATGTTTAACATTATCTGTTACAACATTCTTAATCATTTATACACCATTTGAAATTTATTGGTCATTTAGAGAACTCTGGTTCGATCGGTGGAAAAAACTTTTTCTCAAGGATTTAGATATTTCAACTTTAAAAATACATATATCTGATGGATTCTTATCAGCAAATCTGGTAAAAAATCGGAATCAATCTAAAATTGATTTAAAAAATGCGATAATTATAATCTGTCATGGTTTTTCTGACACAAAAGAAACCCTTCAATATTTCTATTTCCCTCTCGCTTATCAAGGATACACCATTTTAGCATATGATGCAAGAGGTACAGGAAAGTCTAAAAAAACCGGAAACAGAAGTGAGTTTTTAAAGAGAATTGAAGATTTTAAAGCCATCGTTAAATGGGTAAAGAATCAAAAAGATTTTTCAAATAAGAAAATTTATTGTATCGGATTTAGTATTGGTGCTATTACTGTTGTATCTGGAGGTTTTATTGATAAAGACATTCAGAAAATTATTGCGATTTCAGCTATGTCCTATTTTAAGCAAAATATACCAAAATACAATCCTGTTGTTATATTAAGTTATTTAATAAAAGGGGTAAAATTATTTCCAACTAAAGAAGAAAATAATCTATTATCTCCTTGTATTTTGATAAAAAATGCAAAAAATGAATTAACATCAAAAGAATGGGAAGATTTTTCTAAAAGGGTTATGCTAATTCATTGTAAAAATGACAGAGTAATAAAATTCAAAAATTTAAAAGAAAATAGAATAATTTTAGAATCTCCAGAGAAGAATATATTAATATTGAAAAAAGGTGGACACTCACAAAAAAAAAATGAATGCGTTTTAGTAGGAGCGACTCTAAATTTTATAAATTCATAGTTTCCTGATAGTCAAAATAATTTAATCATTTCTTTTATAACTTCAAGGCTTAGCAATTCTTATAATAGGAATCATACGTTCAGAAGTCTCATAAATCTGATAATTGGTGTAATCTAAACTCTTTACTTTTTCTAGTTTACTTAGAATTTCAGTAAATAAAATATCCCGGTTAGGAATATCTAACAATGCTTTTAACGTTTCAAGGTTCATTTCAATCAATAATTTTTCCCCAATCTGAGAAATTGATAATTTTATAATAATTCTTCACCATGCTTGCAAATAAAACACAACCGATGCAGAACATATTTGTAAAATCTTCTATTGTTAAATTTAATAGCTTACTGTTATTATTTGAGAAACCTATTCCACGTTCAACTTCAATTTGACCATTATAACCAGATAAATTAACTACAAATTCTTGCTTATTTAGGTTTTGTTTGTGAATAAATTCTTCTCGTGCAATTCTAGCTAAACCTCCAATAGGAATAACTTTACCTTCTCTTTGAGCTAAATAAATCCGTAAATCAAATGTATGTTTTCCCTCCTGCCAATCTATTAAGGAGAAATTAGCCATCTCCTGAATGGTATATGGAAAAGGATCTCTGTCTTTCCTAAACTTAGCAAAAAATTCATTTTTACTTTTTTCAACAAGATTTTTAATATTAAGAAGATCTTCACGCTTAGAGATTGGTATAACTCCAGCTCCTCCAGAACCTCCACTAGGCTTAATAATAAATGACTTTTTATATTCCTTTATGAAAAATTTTAATTTATCAACCAATTCTTTTTCATTAAACGCTTTTGTAAATAAAAGATACTTCAAATTATACTTTTTGAGAAGATTTTTGCAAAAATAGCTAGCTAGATAAGTTAAAGATTTATCATCAGTTATCTTATATATGGGATTCACTATAATTGATTCGATTCCTCGAAAATCTTTTCGAATTAATTTTGAGAAATTTTTATTCTTGAAACGTCTTGTAATGCCGTCTCCTATTAAAACACTAACTTTTTCCCCTTTATATTTAATCCACTTATTAGAAAATGAAAGAGATTTTGATAATTGTCTATAATCAGCGATCAAAAAAACTACTTCAGCTTTAAAGTTTTTATCATAATTTTTAGTATTAAAAATTTTTACTGAATACCCATTAGATTTAAGTTTTTTTCTAAAATATTCAACCATTATTACTTTTTCATGGATTAATTCATCATTAATAGTGACTCCAATTAGTATAAACACTTTTTTGAGATTAATCTTCTTTCTTTTAATTGCTTGATTTATAGCTTCCAAATATCCATCATATAAAAGACTTTGTTGCTTTTTAGTAATAATTGAAACTCCTCTGTGAGAACCTCCATTTGTTTCTAAAAGGAAAAAACTTTTGCCTTTTGGTTCATCAGATACCATAAAATCGATACTACCTACATAAAATGAATCTGTTGTATTTAATACATTCTCCTTATTTTTGTTCATTATATCTAAAGCTTTAATCCTTATTTCATCAGTAAATTTATCTTCTTGAGAGGCTCTCAAATCGGCAAAAGATACTAAATCCAATCCTAAAGATTTTCCCAAATTGATAAGTTCTAAATCTGAATCTGAAATTTTTGAGGACATTAATTTCAGAAACTTTGTGAGAAGATCTTCCTTCATAAATTAAAATTATTACATCACAATTTAAAAAAATTAGTCTTGAATAAGGAGAAAATTAAAAATTAGAGATATAAATATCCTTGATGGTTTCCTTTAGTTGATAATCTAAGACTCCCAAGTAGGATTTTCTTTACATTAATTTGTTGTTTATATGTTAAATTGGAATATAACAAAATATAATTTTTCTCGATATTAATTGTAAAAAGAAGTCCTATTTCTATTAGTTCGGATTTTTCAGTCATTAAGCCAATTATAACATAATGGTAAGGAAGATTTACGAGTTCGTTAATATCTATATCTTTTTCAAAAGTTTGATCTGTTTCTTTATCAAATTCTACTTTTATAAACTTCATATGATTTAAAGGGATCGAAATCTTTCTAAATGTCTCAAATTTTTTAGAGAATTGACTTTGACGCAAGAATCTTCTTTCTTCCTTATCTTTTTCATAAAAATATTTATTTTTCTCTTTAATTAAATATATTTTTCTATCTTTTCTTGAACTTGAGGTTGCTTTTTCTATACTTTGGAGTTCCTCAATTGCTTCATCATGAAATATAATTAAAATATCTGGATCTACTGATTTAATAAAAAAAGTCTTGTAAAGAATCCCCGCTTCAGTTTTAATCCAACCATCTGTATCAATTAAAACAAAATTGATATCCTTGTTTTTAGCGATATAATCATCTAATAATCTTCTACATGAAAGAGAAACTATGAATTTATTACTCCCCTTAGGAAAAGTAGCACCTATAAAAACTGTTTCTTCTGAAGTAATATTTTCACTTGAAATAATGAAGTCATTGATAGAACCTATGTTGATCGTAGTGGGGATATATATTATCTGCTGCCCTAAATCAGAATCAAGATAACCTCCCTTTAATCCTTCCTGTAGAAAATTATTTGCTAAATATTTTATAAATGTTGTTTTTCCACTGCTGATTCCCAAAACCATTATCTTTATTGGAGTAGATTTCTGTTTCAATTCTTTTATTATAGAATCTTTAATTTCATTCCAAATAGGAGAAATCGAATTTTCTTCAATATTTATAAGATTATCTTCGTTTTTTGTATAAATCTCTAATACAGATTTCTCTAATGCATAAATTGGATAACTGTGAGCACTTGGCACGATTAAAACATCATTTATACCCGCTGATGATGATTCCTCTTTTTCTGGAAGAAAAATCTTCCCAAAAACATCAATCTTTCCTTCTAACAAAGTGATTCTTGCTGGGCCTTTCACTAATAACGTATGTCCCTTACTAACATCCTTAATCATATACAAATCATCATATATATAGAGTAATTCGAATCGTTATTCAATTATGATTTAATTTCTCTAAGGTACTATTTTGTTTTTTTAAAGAGATAAAGTATTCATAGCCTAATAACATATCTAGAAAGTTCCATTTAATCATAATTTAAGTTTTTCAAAAATTACATAAGTCTACACTTGATATTTTTAGTAATATATTTAAAAATAAAAAATTTAAGGACAAATTTCATTTATGAATTTTACAAGTTCTAAAACAATTTGATCATGATCTCGGCTATCTAAGATTGGGTGAGCATTATTCTTTAACCAGACTTTTCTCTTTATCTTAGATTCGATGTTTTTGAAAATATAATCCATACTATTCCTTTTAATATCAGAATCTAAACTGCCCTGTAATATTAATGCTGGACATTTAATGTTAGATAAAGATTTCTTCACCTCTTTTATAAGTTTTTTCATCTTTGTGGCAACATTTAAGGGTATCTTATCATATCCAACCCATTTACCATTTGTATCTTTTATGAATTGCTCTGAATTAATAGTAAAATACTTTACGAAAATTTTGAAAATTGGAACCAAATAAAACAAATAAGATTGAATTCCGATGGGAGCGCTAATAGTGAAAATAGCATCTGGACTATAATTTGCTGCTAATATTAAAGTCAAGGCACCTCCCATTGAATGCCCCCCTAGTACAACTATGTCACATTTATCCTTTAATTTGGATAAATCTTGGATTAAAAAAGTTTTCCAATCATTAATATGAATATTTTTTAAATCCTCAGGTGTAGTTCCATACCCAGGAAGTAAAGGAAGACTAATGGTATAATCTCCCTTCATGTGCAAATCTTCTGCTAGAGGTTTTAAATCTGCACATGTTCCTCCCCCACCGCCATGTATCAAGAGAATTCCAATTTTATTTCCTTCATAATAAAATGGACCTGCTCCAGGCATTATTAAATGATTCTTATTATGCATTTTTCATCAAGTCAATCTAACTTATTAATAAAAATACCAATACCATATTTCTTTATCTAACTTCTCATTTTTTTATAACAAGGAATGCACATTTCAGAACCGTTGTATGTCATAAGTCTACTATTCATAGTGGGTTCACCACATATTTCACAAGGCACTGATTCTTCAATTTGAGCTAATCCTGGAGGATTATATTCAATTTCATATATATTAAATATATCTTCTGGCTTTGAATTTAATAGAAACTGAATCTTTTCATCTCTCGATAATTTTTTGGCATCAAACTTTTTACTATTTATCGCCAATCTTATACCTTTTTTAGTTCTTCTATCATAAAAATAGTAATTAATTTTGCCATAATCTTGATGAACAAGATTTCCCTTCCCAAATGTTGTCCCTAATATCACTTGAATCGCGTCGATACTGCAATTATCATTTTCAACAACAGCAACTAACTCTTCATTTGGCGAATAATCGTATCCATGTTCTAAAACATATTTAGCAGCTAAAACACCAATCGCTAAGCCTGGACAAATATGACCATGAAATCTTACCGCTTTTTCCATCAAATCTTTAGCTTCCATTTAAAACCACATAATATGATCAAATTTCAGATATATATAATTTATTTAATTATTTATAATATATTTAATTTAGAAGTTCTTAATAAACCCTCAACCTTAATATTATGAAATTTTTAGCGGATTCAATGTTAGGAAAATTAACACGTTTTTTACGAATTTTCGGATATGATACAATATATGCTAATGACTTAATTGACTATTTTAAATTGGATCCTGTTCCTGATGAGATGTTAGTTGATTATGCTAGCAAAAATGACAGGATTATCATTACAAAAGACTTTCCTCTATACAAGAGTTATAAAAATAAAGCTATTTATCTTACGGGAGAAGGTATATACAATTATCTTGATCTACTTAATAAGCAACTTGGATTACGATTTAAATTTGAACTAAAATTTGCAAGATGTTCAATCTGCAATTCACAGTTAGAAAAAGTAGCAAATAAGAAATTAATAAAAGATTGTGTATTACAAGAAACCTATAATAACTACAATGAATTTTATCAATGCTTAAATCTTCAATGTAGAAAAATCTATTGGCAAGGTTCTCATATAAAAGATATTGAATATAAAATCGCGAATACTTTAAAATTTGATAAATAAATTCATTTTTTAAAATACTTCTCTTTGATCTCTAAGAATTTTTTTTTCGTTTTTTCTGCTAGATCAGTATAATTGCCCTTTACGTACATTGCATAAGCTTGATTCAATAATTCAAGACATTTTCGATATTCTATATTCTTGAAATGATTTTCTGAAAGTGTTACCAAATAGTCTCCTTTTTTCTTATAGAATTCTATAAATTGTGCAGAAGTATCAATTTTTCTATCCATTTTAATTATCTAAAATTTGAATTCAAATATATAATATCTTATAGTGTTAATTATAATAAATTAACTATAATTTCAACATAATAATATAAGTTCAGTTTTGAGAAATTATTCAGAATTGTTCCACTCTTTTACGAAATTCATCCATGTCAATCACAATTCCTTTTAAACGTGATTCATTTGCCGCAAATGCCATTAAGTGACTCTCGACTGTCTCCCGTGCATTTGTTAACGGTTGAGCTTTTTCTTTATAAATGAGTGATTCAATAAAAGCATCGACTAGTTCAAAATCTCCCACACCATGTTCCCCAGATTCACGTGTTAATTTTTTTTTAAAAACAAGTTTTTCTTTTCCAGAAAAATGATCATACAAAACAATTTTCTCACCACTTATATGAAATTCACCTATCAACGTTGCTTTTGTTCCATCGATTCTCAAAGTACGACCTTCACGTTCACTGAAACCATGCATTGTCAAATTTGCTGTAACTCCATTTTTAAATTCTATATTAACTACTTGATGGTCAACCACATTATTATCACAGTGATATACACACCTCCCATAAGGACTAGTTTTTAAAATCTTAGCTTTTGCTCCATCTGAATAATCTTCTTTTTGATCTGTATATAAGTAAGATACAGGAAACCCTTTATAATACCTTAATACCTTAAATTGGGGTATTAGTTTAGAGATATATGTCAAAAAGTTTACATGATTCTTTCTTAATTTTGCTAACATTTTCAAAAGTTTATTTTCACTTTTTTCCATTAATTGAATTTGTGGCTTAATATCAATATATATTCTTGGAGCGTAATATAAACAATTATCCTTAGCAAGACAACCATCTAAACAATAGTGTGGGGCTCCTTTTGGCGCATTTTCTGGTTTAAAGTGTAATAGGTTTCCAAAAGAACTTATTTTCTTTGGATATGAGCCAACCATATAAAAAAGTAAATCAAAATCATGACAACATTTTGCTAAAATCATTGGAGAAGATTTTTCTAAATTAGCCCAAGGGCCCCTGATATAGCTATGAGCATAATGATACCACATAACATTTTCTCTATGAGTAATATTTACGATATCTCCTAAGACACCTTTTTGAATTATTCTAAAAATCGTTGAGAAAAAGTCGGTGTATCTTAAAACATGGCTCACACCTAACATCATTCCTGTTTTTTCTACTTTTTTCACAATCTTAATACAATCTTCTAATGTATGAGCCATGGGTTTCTCTAAGAGTACGTGATAACCTTTTTCTAGCGCTAACAAGCAAGGTTCTGTATGCAATTGATCTTGTGTACAAATAAAAGCTATATCTGCCAATTTGTCCCCTTTAAGTATGGCTTCCCAGCTTTTATAACATCTGTTTGGAGCTATCCCGTGTAATTTAGCAAATTTTTGACGTCTTGTCTTTATAGGGTCTGCTACTGCAATAAATTTAATTTTCTTTTTATTTTTGAGAGCATATCTTCCATAAACTTGAACTCCTCTCCTTCCAGCTCCTATTAAAATAGCTTTAATTGGTAAATTCATAATAATAACCTAGAAAAGGAACTTATAGATTGAGTTTGAAAATATTAAATATTTATTTTAATCAATTAGTTCTTAAATAAGTAGCTAATTATTCGATCTTGCTTTGTTCATTAGGATTTCTAAACTTTTCTCTGTAACTATAAACAATTTTGGCTATCTCACCTAAGTATAAGAGGGGATTCATTGTTTTTCCACATTTACTACACTTGAAATCAAGCATACCCTCAATTGAAATCAATATTCCATCTTTGCAATAAGCGCATTGCTCAAATGACCATCTGTCGATTAGATTTGAAATATCATCTAAAATTTTTTGTTTTTCAGATTCGGGCACGATATTTCACATTTTATTATGTTTTAATTATTATTAATCCTTTCTTTTTTTAATATAAATTCGTATCTTGCTTTTAGCTCAAATTTTAAGAATTAAAAACTCTTGGAATGTGTCCTTCAATCAATAAACAATCAAGTAAAACAATTGCTGTCATAGCTTCTATCACTGGAATTACTCTAGGAACTATACATGGGTCGTGTCGACCAGAGAATTCAAATTCTACATTTTCCATTGTTTTAATATTGACAGTTTTCTGAGGAATACCTATTGAAGCAGTTGGTTTAACAGCAACTGTAAACTCAATTGGCATTCCAGTAGAGATCCCACCAATAATTCCACCGGCATCGTTTTTAGTTGTTTGCACTTTTCCATTCTTTAAAATCCATGGATCATTATGCTCAGAACCTCTCATCTTAGCTGATTTAAAGCCCGCACCAAACTCTATAGCTTTAATTGAAGGAATTGCAAAAATGGCTTTACTAATATTTGAATCAATACGATTGAAGATAGGTCCTCCTTTTCCTGCTGGAAAGTTATCAACTATGCATTTTATTGTTCCACCAATAGAATCCTTCTGATTTTTAACTGTTTCAATTAGAAACTCCATTGATTTCGATTTCGCATGGTCAATGGCTCCAACAAGAGAGTTATGTCTTAGGTCATATAATTTTTTAATCTCATCTGAAGAATATCTTGTCTCATCGACAATATTTCCAATACTTTTTGTATAAGCAAAAACCCGAATATTATATCTTTTTAAAATTTGTTTCGCAACGGCGCCTGCTATTACAAATCCCGCAGTAATTCTCCCAGAAAAGCGTCCTGATCCTCGAAAATCGGAGAATCCAGCATATTTTTTCAATGCAGAATAATCAACATGGGAAGGTCGTAAGAAATTTCTATATTTTTCATATATTGATAACTCGATATCCTGGTTTTCAATAATTAAACAGATAGGTGCTCCTGTTGTCCTATTTTTAAAAAGACCTGACAGCACTTTAACTTTATCTTCTTCAAAACGGGGAGTTGTTAAATGGGATTGATTAGGTTTTCGTCTATCAATTTCGCTTTGGATAAATTCTAAATCAAATTCTAATCCTGCGGGTACACCATCTAATATAATTCCTATTAAATCTCCATGACTCTCTCCAAATGAAGTTATTTTGAAGATAGTACCAAAAGAATTATCCAAAATTTCCACATCTATTTAGAATTAATATACATTAATCCTTGATGATTATATAATTAATATTATATCTATAACTTTCTATTTATAACATAATGAATCTTAAAATTTATCCAATCCTGAACTGCTTGAAAGGCGAGATCACAGCACCAGGATCTAAAAGTTATTCACACAGAGCTTTCATTGCTGCAAGTTTAGCTGATGGTATTTCAATCATTAAAAATCCTTTATTGAAAGGAGATTTAGCTTTCACTATTGATATTTTGAAATTATTAGGAGTCAAAATTCTAAAAAAGACTGAAAATACCTATATTGTGAAGCGTGATAAAGGGTCCTACAGACCTCTCAAAAAGGCTTTTGATTGTGGAAATTCTGGAACTACAATAAGAATTTTCAGTGCTTTAAGTTTAATTATTGAAGGAGGTCTCAGCTTAAAAGGGGAATTTTTAAGACTTCAAAGACCAATCCTTCCTCTTCTCAATTCACTACAACAACTGGGAGCAGAGTTCAAATTATCTAGTAAAAAACTTAAAATCAAACGGAGTAATGAAGATTGTAATAAAATTAAAATCCAAGGAGATCTAAGTTCGCAGTTTATAACTGCTTTACTAATATTATGCCCCCTATTAAAATGTAAAAACAGTGATTTTATCGAAATTGAATCTAGCCTACCATTAGTCTCTAAACCATTTATAGAAATAACTTTAGATGTTTTGGAAGAGTTTGGAATTAATATTCAAGCAAATTTTGAGACTGGAAAGTTTTATATAACAAATGAGCAAAATTATCGGTCCCAGTCTTATGAAATTCCAGGAGATATCTCTTCTGCTGCAAATATTATTGCTGCAGCAGTTATATCAAAAAAACCATCATCTGTTATTATAAATAATCTTACGGAAAAAAATAAACAAGGAGACAAAAAAATCATTGAGATTCTACAGAGAATGGGTGCAAACATTAAAGTTGAAAATCTAAAAAAACGAATAATCATAAATGGAGATCTTGAAAAATATCCTTTAAAAGGGATTGAAGTCGATTGTACAGACATTCCCGATTTATTTCCCATATTATCTGTTATTGGTGCTTTTGCGGAGGGAAAAACAATACTTTATAATGCGTCTAATCTGCGTTTAAAAGAGACAGATAGAATATCTACCATGACTCGAGAATTAAATAAAATGGGAGTTAGAGTTATTGAAGAAAATGATAAATTAACAATCTTTCGATGCAATATGCTTAAAGGAAGTACGATAAATCATAATAACGATCATAGAATTGCTATGGCATGTACTATTGCTGCTCTAAATGCAGATTCTAGTTCACACATTCAAAAAAGTGAAATTGTGAAAGATTCATATCCCTCATTTTTTGAAGATTTAAAAGAATTAGGAGTTAATATAGAAGTAGTTTATAGTTAGAAAATTTATCTAAAACTTTTTTGTCTTCTAGAACGCGCTTTTTTTCCACCAAATTTTTTTGGTTCTGTCCGTCTCGAGTCTCCGCTTAATAAAGAGTCATCATATTCCCTAAATGTTCTTTCAATCGTTTTTGTTCCTATGAATTTATTGATAGATTTAGCTATTGCCATTCTAATTGCGTCACATTGTCCCATCTGACCACCACCTTTAACCTTAATATTAATGTCGCATTTTTCAAGTTTTGGATGACTTACAATTTCTAATACTTCCTGAATCCTTAATCGAGCTATTTCAGGTTCGTATAATTGTAAAGGTACATTATTAATTTTTATTTGCCCTTTGGATGGATGTCTTAAAACAGCTCTAGCAATTGCTGTCTTTCTTTTTCCAGATGCTTGAATTACCTTCATTGACATTTATTAGGCCTCAATTTCATTTTTTTTCCAACCTATTCTCAAACATAAATTTTCTAACGTTATAAATCTATTGTAATATGAAAGCCGTTTTTTGTCTACATCAGCAATTTCATTTGGTTCTAATTTCTGATATTTATTTTTAAAACGATTTGGAATATCTGAAATATAAATATGGACTCTTTTAATAGCTTCTTTACCTCTTAGCTTTTTTCTTGGCAACATTTGTTTAATAACTCTTCTCATAAAAGTATCTGGTCTTCTCTCATGAAATGGACCCCTACGTGGATTAGTTGCTGTTGAGATATTTAATCTTGCTAAATATTTTTCATGGATATCCCTTTTTTTTCCACTAATAATTGCATCCTTCGCATTGATAATTACAATGTGTTCTCCTAAGAGAGCTTTTTTAGCAATATGACTGCAGAATCTTCCTAAAATCTTGTTTGTTGCATCATATAATTGATATTCTATTACCATGGATGTTTCACCTTTAATAAAAAATTTTTACTCCACTTCCTCTGGGGTTTAGCTCTAATAATTCTTCAATAGAGATTAGTTTGCTCCCAGATGATTCAATTTTCTTTTTAGCTGATTTTGAAGATTCTAAGCACGCTATTGTTAGAGTATGATCCAAATCTCCCATCCCTAAAATTTTACCTGGAACAATGATTACATCACCTTTTTTTGTCTTCTTATTAATGTGATATAGATTTGTTTTAACTCTATTCCTCCTAGGACCACTCAATTTTTTCGAGATTATTTTCCATATTTTAATCTTTGTTTTCCATAAATCTCTTATCAGTTTTCTAATGTAATAATTCGAAGGTCCGGAAATTTTATGAGACATGTGTAACGACGCTCTAATTAATTTTGATATTTTTAATTTTTAATATTTTAATAATTTTTTGATAATTTACGATTCTATCTCTACTTCTCCAAGCTTTTCTACAAATTCATCTATTTTCTCTAAGAAAATCTCAAATGTTTTCTTCATAATTGCTTTAAAAGGAAGCACTCCATCACTCTCAATTGAAAAGATGTAAGAATTTTCTTTCCATCCTACTTTTATTGCTTCTTCAGGACATTCATTTCTACAAGAATTACATAGAGTGCAAGTTTTCCAATAATCTTCTACTAATATGGGTGATTTCTTATTAGTAAAGTCATATAATCCTTCAGGACACATTCTTGAAACAATACATTTATCGGAGCATTTTTCACATTTGGAATCATCAAAATTAATTTGGGGATAAAATCTATAAAAAATGTTTGAAACTGCTTGCCACTTGACATGATCTTTGGCTAATCCCAATATAGCATACGCTTCGATTATTACCTTATTATTTTTATCAATTTTTACAATTGGAATATTTGGATCAACAGGGATTATTTTAGGGTCATTTGAATTCAAATCTCTGGAATAAATTTCTATTGGGGTATTTGTTGTATTGGTAACTTCACAAGTTAATGATACCTGGCAAAGTGGACACCCGTATCCTCCACAAGAGCACTCCCGCGGCAGTTTATATACTTCTAAATCAGTAGTTAAAGGGATCATTGAAAGCCTGTGAGCAATAATCTCGTCATACAGAGGTGAATCATTTTTAAGAATGATTACTTCATCCACGGCCATAACAGGAATCTCAGAGATAATAACTCTACGAATAGCATTTACCATCTCAATAGAGATTCCAGATACGACAAATTTTAAGTTGTGGTCTGTTCTTTCAAGAATTTCAAGACTCATAATGATACAAAATGTTAAACTTCACTATAAAATTCGATTAAATTATAAAAGCTATCATTTTAGATAAGTTTTATTATTCTAAAGAAAAAGAAAGAAAAATTATTGTTAATAAAACTTCAAATATTCATAAGCTTTATTCTGAGATTGAAAACAATATTTTATTTGTTGGAAATCTTTTCGAAATTCTGCTACTTCACTTTTTACTTTCTTGGGGTCTTTCTTATCAATTATTAATTTCTTAAAAAAATCTGCAATATCAATCATTTCACTTCTGCCCATTCCCAGCCTTGTGACTTCTGAAGTACCCATTCTCAAACCACCTGGATTTTGATAATGTCTACCCTGAGCAAGATCATAAGGTAAAAGATTACGATTAAGAATTATATTCGCTTCTTCCAATAATTTCTCGATATCTCCACCCAATCCAAGTGTTTTCTCAAATTCTGTAATATCGACAACGATCTGATGAGATTCAGTAAACCCTTTGTGTTCCATCAATACTTTTAAACCTTGCTCAGATAAAGCTTGACCGAGAGCTTTTGCATTTTCAATGACATTTTTATGGTAGTCTTTACCAAATTCTAACATCTCTGCTAAACTAATTGCCAATCCAGCAACGTTATGAAGATGATGATTAGATAACAAGGCTGGAAAGGCACATGATCTCAGAGTATCAACTAAATCTTCTCTATTTGACAATAAAGCTCCATGTTGTGGTCCAGGAAGTGTCTTATGTGTGCTCATAGTCATAACATCAGCACCTTCTCTTAGAGGATCTTGAAAATATCCTGAACCGATTAAACCTGCTACGTGTGCTGCATCATATCCTATATTTGCTCCAACTTCCTTAGCAACCTCTCCAAGTTCTTTAACTGGGTGAGGGAATAAAAATACAGAGCCACCAAATAAGACTAATTCAGGTTCAAAGTCTCTTATTATTTTTGCAGAAGCATCAATATCAAGATTCATTTCATCATTATCAAATGCTAAATATTCGACATTTATTCCTCTTGTCGTTCCAGCAGTACCAAAAATTTCTCTCCCACTTTTTGCAAATCTAGGACCATGAGAGATATGTCCACCTCTAACAATAGACATACAACACATTTTACCATTATTATCAGATGTAAATGCATTATACATCACTAAATTCGCCACAACTCCCGAAACTGGTCTTACGTCAGCATGTATACAATTAAAATACTTTTTAGTAAGTTCCATGCAAATATCTTCCACATGATCGATATAGGTGCATCCAGCATAGACTCTCTGTCCGCTCCACCCTTCTGCATATCGATGCGAGAAATCAGAAGCACAAGCTTCATCCACTGCTGGACTGGTAATATTTTCAGATGCAATTAAAGGAATTGAATTTTGGAACCATTCGTGGTGTTCTAATAAAAGATTTCGGATTTCAGCAACTTTTTTATTCAATTTTTATCAATCCATTTATTATTAAGCTTTATTTAAATAATAACTCTACAATTTTTTTAAACCTTTTTTAGATCTCTTAGTTTTAGGATAAAAAATTTCCAATCAAAAATAAATAAGTCTTAAAATTATCGAACGATTTTCTATTCTTTAGATTTTTCAAGAATTAGTCTAGCTTCAAATAAATTTAATTTTTTTCCAGCTTTTTGCTTTTCTAAAGCTGTTGCTAATTTTTCTTGTTTAATTTTTTCTAGCATTTGATTCTTTTTTGTCATTTCCTTGAATCTTTCACTTGGTATCTTTCCTTGTCCGTAAGGATTTTTACCCCTAAACCTCTTTTTACTTTGGTTCATTAACTTTAAATATTGCTCATGATAACGATCAGCTGTTTTCTTATTCTCAATTAAATCTTCTTCAAGCTTTTTCTTATCTTCTTTTAATTTGTCAACATTTTGAAACTCCTCTAGCATTTTAGCATGATTTTCTTGAGATTTATCTGACCATTTGTTTAGCTGTTCATAGATCTTATTCAGATTGATCTTCACAATTTCAATTTTTCTCTCAATTTTCAACAGCTCATTAGTATTTTCTTCTAATAAATAATCTTGTTTCATAGCTGCTAATTCTCTAATTTTATCAATTATAGTATTTTCTTCCGCTATATCGAGTTTTTCGGTCTCAATTCTTCTTTCTAAATTATCAATTTTACGTTCTATTTGCTTCATTGAGATAATTTGCTTTTTATTCTTCGTATCTTTTTCTGGTTTTTGAAATTTTTTCTTGTCTTCAATAAAATGATCTAATAATGTAATATATTCAACTTTCTTTTCCTTTAATTGTTTGACCTTATTATTCCAATAATCTCTTTTCTTTTTGTATTTTTCTTTAGCAATTTTTAAAGAATTTGCAATTTCTATTTCAATTTCTTGGAGATCATTAATATAATTTTTAGTTTTTTTATTTAGTTCATCTCTCTTTTGCCGTAAATCTTCAATTTGGAACTGAAGCTCTCTAAAAGACGTTCGGGATGATTGAGTATTCCTGCTTCCTTCTCTACTCATAAACTAATTCATTAAAGAGTAATTATCTATAGATTTTTTATAAGTCCAATATATTTGAGAGTTAAAGTTTTTATATATATTTTTTGTAAATGAATTAAAAATAAAAGAAAGCTTTCTTATTAAGAAATAAAGATTTAGATACTTTTGAAATAAAAAAAGATAAAATCGTAAATGAGCTCTGAAATAATTAAAGAAAATGATCTAATCTTTTTGATTCTTGATGAAAAAAGAAGATGGTTAGTTCAAGTGAAATCTGGGGGCACTTTTCATACACATAGAGGCATAGTTGAGTTTAACGATATTATTGGAAAATATTTTGGGTCAGTTGTATTTTCGAAACCTATTGAAACTCAAGGTTATAAATTTTATGTATTAAAACCATTACCATCTGATTATGTTCTTCACATGTCTCGAAAAACTCAAATAATATATCCTGAAGATACTGGACTGATTTTAGTATATTCAGGAATTGGGCCGGGAAGTACGGTTATTGAAGCAGGTTGTGGTTCTGGATCTCTAACATGCATATTAGGTAATATAGTCCGTCCAAATGGACATATATATTCATATGATATTAGCGAAAAATCTCTTAAAAGAGCAGAATTAAACGTAAAAAAAGCTAAATTAGAAGATTATGTCACGATTCAGTATGGAGATATTTTAAATGATGATCTTCAGCAAAAGAATGTAGATATTGTTGTTCTAGATATGGCCACTCCTTGGGATGCAATTGAGAAAGTTAAAAATTATTTAAAATACAGTGGTACTCTTACATCTTTTTCTCCTACAATTGAACAGGTTAAAAAAACAGTATTTGCGCTGAGAATTCACAATTTTATTGAGGTAAATACCTATGAATTAATAAAAAGGAGATTACAAGTAAAGAAAAATGCCACAAGACCAGAAGTGAGAATGATTGGCCATACGGGGTATTTAACATTTGGGCGCAAAGTCAAAGATATAAAAAATCCATATAGAGAACAAAAACCTAAAGCACCAGAAACAATACCTACGAATGGTATGCCATTAAGGGGATGAGTTATCATAAAAGTTGATTATGCCGATTTTTCAAAACTAGATATACGAGTTGGATTAGTAAAAACCTGTGAAAGAATACCTAAATCAAAAAATCTCTATAAATTAATGGTTGATTGTGGGGAGAAAAACCTAAAACAAATTATTACTGGAATTGTTCATAATTACACTCCTGAAGAATTGATTGATGAGAAGATTATTGTCTTAACAAATTTAAAACCACGGAAAATTATGGGTATTGAAAGTCAAGGTATGCTTCTTGCCGCGGATCTCAGCAATGAGCCTTTTTTATTAAAAGTTGATGAGAGAAAACCAATTCCTCCAGGCACTAAAATAAAATAGTTAAAATCCTTTCAATTGAGCACCAGTTTTGAACTCTTTCTTTTTTTTAAACCGTTCAGTTTTAAAGAAATGTTTCTTTTTTTCTGGTAATATGTCAACGTACTTCCTTAATAAATCTTCAATATACTGTTTTGTAGGTTTACTACTTGTAATTCTATTTGGTTGAGATAAATAATCTAATATTTCTTTATCTTTGGATTCATAAGATAAACCTAAATTTTTTAAAGGGATATGGACAGAGTGTAGAAACCATCCAGATGATTTTTGATCATGGGCAATCACTTTTAAGATATTAGCTTCCTCCTTTTTAATTTTGAAATCAAGAAGTTTCTTTCCAGGGCGAATAATTATTGTAGCATATTCTGGAATCTTATTTTTTTTATTGTGGATTTTGTTCAAGAAATTTTCAAGCCTTTTAGAACTCATTGTTAAATCAAAAATTATAAAACTATTCTCTATTAAAAAGAATAAATAATAAATTCATAAATAATTTTATTATTTAATAGAGTTAGCCTATATTCTTTAAAAATTAAAGGAAGGCAAGATGAGCTTTTTAGAATCTCCTCTTCAGGAAAAATACGTTTTAAAAAAGAAAATCTGTGTCCTTGGTGGCCAAGAAAATTATAAGGATGAATTTCAAATAGAATTAAGTTCAAATAGCCTCTCAATCGAAAATAAGCGTAATATTGGAGTAAACATAAGTAAGATTGATTATTTATTTAAAGAGAATGAAAAATTTGAATTTCTTTTATGGAATATTGATTGTAGGCAACCAAGAGCTTATTTACGTACTATTTTTTATAATGGTGCTGAAGCTATAATTATCTTTATATCGGAAACAAAGGTGGATCAATTTCTACAATATTTTAATGAAATCCAAGATAGAATTTCATCGATAACCATTGTATTTTGTATAATCCTCGAGGAATATACTATAGATGAGATTGTTCATAAATATTTCAAGATTGATGAGTTTGAGTCAATAATAAAAGCAAACAACATCCAAATTGCTGAGATATTTGAAAGCTCAGAAATTTTAAATCAAATTTGTTCAATTTCTTTAAAAAGAAATAAATCTAAAGAGTTAGAAAATTCTTATTTCATTAACTTTATTCCTTTAGATCTACTTTTCGTTCGTTCAGACATAACTGATGAATGTCATGACTATTATGAACCTGAAACTCGTAATGTAAATATCAGTAAAACTATAAACACAGAACAATTGGTTAAGTATATTTTGAAATTAAATCTGAATTGTTACCTTGAATCTGATAATTGGCTTAAGTTTATAAATAAAAAACTCGGTATTTTTTCAATTTATCTTAAAAATGGTAACGTTTATTATTACCCTAAAGTATGTGAGAAATGTAAGGATATAACATGCTTGAAATATAAAAGAGCACCATTCTTCATTTGTATTGAAGCAGAAAAGTCAATAGGGTGGACAAATATTCAAGGCTTTGAACAAAATGAGATTCTTATCTTAAGTAAAATCCTTGCTTTAATAGAAGGAAATGAAAATAACTTGCCACGATCTGTCTTAAAACAAATATTCAACATTAATATATGTGAAAAAGGTATAAAATGAAAAATGACGGCAATATTAAAAACTTTTGAGTTAAGAACTAAAGCTTATTGTGACATCATTGATATTACACAACAAGTTCAAAAGTGTATTAACAATAGTAATGTCAACAACGGAATTGTGAACGTTCATGTTGCCGGATCGACAGGTGCAATTTCAACCGTAGAATATGAACCAGGGCTCGTGAAACATGATATTAAAGAGCTATTGGAAAAATTAATTCCATATAAAGAAGATTATGCACATCATAAGACGTGGCATGATTATAACGGAGCTGGACATTTAAGAAGTTTCCTAATCAAAACCTCTCAATCTTTCCCATTTAAAAATCAAAAGTTAATTTTAGGTACTTGGCAGCAAATAATTTTCATCGAATGTGATGAAAAAGCGAGATCAAGAAAAATCTACTGTATGATTGTCGGTGATTAAGAATTTCAGATTATTAAAAAAAAATAAAGTAATATTTATTTTGGTTTAGCGTTTTTTATTAGATTATCTAGTTCTGTTATAATTATCTGATATTTGTCTCGAAGCCTAATTCTTTCAAATTTATTTGTGAGTTCTGAGACTGAACTATCAAATTGCTTAACTTGTTCCGTAAACACAGGTATTTTTTTAAGCGTTTTATATGTGTTTTCTTTTAAACTGATCTGATACTCTAAATTTTTCAAAAATTTATTATCTAATTCTATCAAATACATCATCCTCTTTTATGAATTAAATCATTGAGTAAAATCAGTTCATCTGCTTTAAAAAATATAAATATCATATAAATGTCATCTAAATTACTCTATAATCACTGCGTTTATTGTAAATCCTCTCAAAAAATTGAAATTAAAAACATAGGAATAATATATAGATGAGATCTTGATATTATAACAATCAATACGCCCTATAGCTATAAACTTAAAATTTAAAAACTCTCTTTTACTTTCACAGAAGTTTAAATTTATATGAGTCTATTATTTTATTAAATTCATTAATAATTAAAAGTTGAAAATAGATGGAGAGCTTTCTAAAAATTATTATATCTGGCTTGGATGAAGCAGGTAAGACATCAATCTTAACAGCATTAGATAAAAAATATGACTTTGAGAAAGATATTGTCCAACTTAAACCCACTATTAGAGTCGAATATCATAAGATGAATTTTTTGAGAAATAACACAGTTTTCTGGGATATGGGTGGCCAAGAGCAATATAGAGATATTTATATTAACTATCAGGATGTTTATTTTGATGCTACTGATTTACTTATCTATGTAATTGATATTCAAGATCCAAATCGCTTCGATAACTCACTTGAATATTTAAACTCGATTTTAACCTTTTTCTCAGAGAGTGAAATGAATGTTCCAATAATAATAACATTTCATAAATATGATCCTGAGTTGAAGGCTGATGAAAAAATCCTAGCTAATATTGATAAACTTAGAGAAAAAATATTAAGTGATTATCCAGATTTTAATATTTTGTTTCAGCAATCATCAATATATGACATAATTTCAATAGTTCAATTAGTTTCATACGGGCTTTCCGTGTTTGATAAGAAATTTTTCGAGCTTTCAGAACTTTTGGAATACTATTTAGAAATTTTTAACAGCCAAGCACTAATTATATTTGATCGTAATGGGATAATTATTTCTGAATATTACAACGATATTGACCCTGACGTTTACGTGTCATTGCTAGAATCAATGAAGGAACATCTTTTTCTACTTAAAAGGATGGAAGAAGAAAAAATTGAGGGGAATTTTGACTTTACCACAACTGAAGGGATCCTCTTTTCCTATTTACTAAGAAAGAAAATAAAGGATGAGTTGTTTTTCGTATCAGCAGTACTTAAAGAGGAACAAAAAGAACAATTCTTTGAAAGATTCCCTGATTTTCTTGATGATTTAGTTAAAATTTTAGAACAATTGATCTAAACTAAATTAAAGGCAAAAGAATATTTTTAATCTATTTTGAGAAGATTTCGAGCCTTGTCAATAAGTTTTTCCTTTTTCTTTCTGTGATTTTTTATAAATTTTAGTGCTTTCTCAACGCATTCTCGTTTATGATCCCCACACATTAATTCACCTTTGACGCACATTTCAAAATCTTTCTTCAATGTTTCATCATTTTCCTCAAAATGGTACATTAGCATTTTATAAACCATGCATTTTTGAGGATCACCACCTAATTCCTTTTGCTCTTTTAAGTTTTTTCTGCCACCAGTTAGTGCTCCTTTAACTTTCTTCTCAACCGCATCAAGAGGTTCATTGAATGTGAAATAGCTATTAGGGTTTCTCTTAGCCATTTTTTCTGAGCCATCTATTCCTGCTAATAAATAATGATATGTTGCACCTGGCAAGAAAAATTTCTTATAATTTCTTCTGGTTAAATCTCTAGTAAGCCGAATATGAGGATCTTGATCAATTCCTACAGGCACTATAGTTGGTTGAGGACCTTCTACCACTTGTGGGAGCACGATATCTCCTACTTGTATTAGTGATGCAATATAGAGTCCGAATGTACGTTCACCATATATTGCGTTTAGCATGTTTTGTGTTACTAATCTACTCACCTTAAAACAAACATCTTTAACTTTTGGCTCTTTTGATTGTCTCCAAATATATGCTTTTTCTGGAGATGGATCTAATCCGAATGCTAATATGTCAGCAATATTATCTACAGCAGTTTCTTCTGCTTCCTCCCATGGTATACCGTTGTCCTCCCATGACTCTATATCTGCAATTCCATAATATACTTTACCACCCATTCGCTGGAATTCCACGATCTCTAGAGCGGTAGTTGATGTTCCTAAGTGAAATGGTCCTGAAGGTTTAATTCCTGACATGACGGCCCATGGTTGACCTTGTTCCATAGCTTTGTAAATAAGACCTAAATCACGGTGACCGAAGATGATTTTTCTTCTGATAAATCGGTTCTTAATCATCTTTTGTCTAAGAGATTCTGTTATTTCCTCAATCCCGAATTCCCTAATTAATCTATCATAATCATCTATAGCAGAAACCCCCCAAGGGTCTATTTTAAAATCATCAACCATGCCTTACTTCACTCTTTTCATATTTATTGATATTAAAAATATATACAGAATAATAAATTTTAAGTCTATAAGAAGCTATAGAAACTGATGTTAAAAAATTTTCAATTTTTCTAAGATTTTTCAAAAAATTTTATATAGTTCGTTCAATAAAATATATTGATCGATCTAAAACTTCATACTCATATTTAGGTTTATTTTTAATGAAGAAAGAAAAAGCTCTCGATGAAATCGATCGAGACATACTCAGAATTTTACAATCAAATGCGAGAGAGAGCTACAGAGAGATCCAGGATGAATTAGGCATCTCAATAGGAACTATTCATAATCGAATTTCAAAATTAAAAAAGTATGGAGTAATTGAGGGATACACCCTCAAACTTAATAATGAAAAATTAGGTTATAAATTGACATTCCTAATAAGAATCAACTGCGATGGCAAATTTACTGAAAAAATTTTGAATGATCTTACAAAAATTCCTGAAGTATGTTCAATCTTTCATACAACTGGAGAACAATCCGCCGCATTAATCTGCCGCTTTAAAGAGAGTGAAGATGTTCATAAATTCATTCGAGATCTAAATCAAAAAGAATATATTACACGAACTAATTCAAATATGATTCTTAAGGAATACAAAAACAGTTCTTATGTTGCATTATAGACCATCTTCGTCAACCATTATAGTTTTTTTAGAAAACTTTTTTTAATTTTATGACTTAGAGATCTTTATAAATACTATTTTTAAAAGTGAAAAAAAATATGTCACAAGTTCCAATAATTATTTTAAAGGAAGGAACTGAGGAAGTTCGTGAAAGAGAAGCCCGAAAACAGAATATCACAGCAATGGTCGCAATTGCGGAAACTGTCCGATCAACTCTTGGCCCAAAAGGGATGTCAAAAATGCTTGTTGATTC
>JAEOTH010000203.1 GCA_016839915.1 Promethearchaeota archaeon | reverse complement strand
TTATTTGGATTATTCTTCATAATTTTAATAAAACATGTAAAAATATATTAAAATTTTGAAATTAATAAGAATTTTAAAATTAGTTCACTAAGAGAAAAGAAAAAGGAAAATAAAAAAAAATCGGATTCCTTAAAAAAATTGAATTTACTTGGCATCTCACCTATAAGTAAGAACAAAAAATATTAGACTGGTTCTCAAGGACTCAGACTTAAGCTAAGTGATTTTAGGATTCTATTAGCTTATATTTAAAAAAAAAAGTATAAAAAAAATTCTTTAAAATTCATAACCACATTTTTTGCAGACATGCTTTTTTGCGTACATTGGAATATGGCCAACGTAACTCAATACTTTGCTCTTATCTTCAACAGTTTTTATATCACCGCCGACCGCGCCACACAATTCCTTCTAAGCCGGAATTCGGTATAGATTTGGGCATGTGATGCGTTCGTCGGACGCGAATCCTCCCGCCCCTATTTCTGGAGGTTTCAAATCTTCTAATTCAGATTCGACTTCATGAAGATGTGCTGAAGTTGATTCTAAAGATTGTTCTTTTTCTGTAACTGAATCGCTTAATTCTTGAATTTGGGAATCTCTTTGTAAGAGAGTATTATTTAGTTCGCTTAATTGTGAATTTAATTGAGTGATTTCACCTTGCGCAGTTGCAAGCTTAGAATTTAGTTCTTCAACTTGAGGAGATAAGCTGTCAACTTTACTATTAGCGTCATTAAGTTGTGTCTCTAAATCAGCAACTTTTTCTTTAGTTGCTTCTAATTCACTTACCTTTGCCTCACTATTAGCTAAATTATTTTCGAGATCTTCAGATTTAGATTTATACTCCGCTAATTCTGTTTTAAGGTTATTATTTTCATTATTTAAATCCCGAATTACCTCTTGATCATCTGTCTTGGTCTTTTCTAGATCAGTCTTAGTGTCCGATAACTGACTTTCTGTTTGTTCAAGCTTACTATTAGTTTCATCTAATGCATTCAACGCATCGGCTAACTTGCCTTTTGTTTCTGCTAATTCAGTTTTAGTATCTGATAATTGTTTTTCTAAATCATTTACTTTAGACCTTAGATCTAATAAGAATCTTCCTTCAACAGATAATTTTTTGTCCGGTTTGCTTTCGGCTTTTGCCCAGTCGATTGACAATTTTGTCAAACCTTTTTAATTATATTTAATTATATTTAATTATATTTAATTATTTACACTTGATTATTTTTTTGCAATTACTTATTTATTTAATTATTCTAACTTATATATTTATTTTGAAATTGTATATAAAACTACTTTCTCTAAAAATCGAAAAAAAAAAACAAACTTACAAACAGACTGAGTGAGAAGACAGCTTCTGGGTTTAGGGTAAATGCTCATATTGATATTGTACGTCATTTAGAAGTTCGATATTCCACCTTTACTTCAATATTGATGGCTGATCTAGCAAAGTATCTTCAGTTGAAATATAAGGACTCAGCTATAGGTTTTTATACTCCCCCCACAGATATGTATGAATCTGAGGTAAAAGAGTTGGATTTAGGTGTTGTAGAATTGGAATCAGACCCTTTTTTTGATAAAAATTCTGCAGGAATGCAAGTAAGTCAATTCATTACAGATAGTTTAGATTCCAGAAATTTAGATGAAATCAAGCAAAGAAACATTCAATTTATTAGAAATTTAATTAATCAATATCAAAAGGAAGTCCAGAATTTAATTAAAGATAAAATTCAAAAAGAGTTAGAGATAAAAAAGAAGGAAGAGCTCATCATTCAAAAAAAAAAAGAATTTAAAGAATTAAGGGCAAATTGGAGAGTGCTGTGTAAAGAAATCATTAATTTTTGTCTTGAGGAGAAATTGCTGGGACTTATGTCAAATCAAGTATATAAAATAATCCCAAGACATGTTAAGAAGAAGATTAGAGAGATGGTGTTTATGGTTTTAGACAAAGTTAGTGATGATTATAAAGGTTTTCTACTATTAGACTCCAGACAGTTATTAAAGACGTATTTTCCAGAAGAGTTTGGTGAGATGCAAGAATTTTTAGATGGTGAGCGAGAAAGGATAGAAAGGGTAAAGATAGAAGAGAAAAGAAGGATTCAGGCTATATTGTTATATATTAAGGATTTTTTAAAATCTGAATTACGGGTAATTAGTAAATTTCATATAACAGATAAATTTCTTAAGTTAACAAGAGATGAAATTATTAGATTTCTTTGTGAAGGCTTCGAGGAAAGCCTCATCAATGATGGTATTACGGAAGGAAAAGAATATAAAGAGCATTTCAGGCAAATTCTTTCTTCAGAGATTAAGCATTTCATTAAGAAGTTGAATAATAAAATTAAGGAACTACAAAAATCACAGGCTAAAACATCTCTTCGAGAGTATATAATGGACCATAAAGTCTTGTTAGTCGCAGTTTTATTGTTATCTGTTTTTCTCACAGGGTATTTTGTATGGATTTTCTCACTACCATATCTCATTCGTTTTTCGTTTGAGACTGCAAATCTCTGGATTTACCCTGTTATTGGCACATTAGTTGGAATTGATATCATTCTTTTTATTTTGCTTTTTAACAGGAATTAATACTATTTTGCCATTTTCTTAAGAGAATTACTTTTCAATTTAATCATTAAAGTATTCTTTTGTATCCCACAATAAAAGAAATGCTTTACCTACACCTTCTGGTCCTAAAGGAGTTATCTTGAATTTTTAAACAAAATAAGAGATAAGAGAAGATAAGAGATGAGATATGAAGATAAGAGATGATTGTAATTAATCTTTTTATATTTTGAAATGATTTTATGAATTAAATTAATTAATTATATATAAATCATAGTGTATTAAGTTTTTAATTATTTTTACTTTTAGAATTTAATTTCTTGGATTAAGTATTATGATTTAATTATTTTCAAAATTATAATATTATATAAGAAATCAATTACGAAAGATCATTTAAATGGAAACTACAGATGATTCACAATTTAAGGTTGATTATATTTCTACTTCAGGAGTTTATAAAACATGTTTTACATTAATTATTCTTCTACAATTTTTAGTTGGAAGCATAATAATTATACTAGTAAATCTCTGGTTTTTTAATGATCTATATTATCTATTAACAGGAAGAAAATTCTTGCCTTTCCTTTTAATTGGTCAGTGGTGGGAATGGTTTCTGCTTCCCATGAATATTTATGGGAATCTTCTGTTATTTTCATTTTCTATTATTTTATTTTCGGCAGTAATTTTCAAAATTTTAAACAAATTGCATCCCCCTAAAGAAGGAGTATTTGAAAAAGGTAGTAAAGAGTGGAAATATACTCATCGAAGGTTTTGGACAGCTTATTTTCCAATATGGCTAGCAAGATCTCTCCCTTTACCTTGGTCTGACATTTTTGTTTATCGATTTTTAGGAGTTCATATAGGGAAAAATGTTGTTGCGTACGAGGGATATATAGATCCAGAATTAATTGAGATTGGAGATTATACTATGACTTCACTAAATATCTGCATATTTTCACATTTAATTTATCATGATAAAATTATTATTAAGAGGGTAAAGATAGGGAAAGCTTGTATTGTTGGTCCCCAAACGATAATCAATCCTGGGACTGTGCTTCAAGATGGAGCTGTTTTGGGTGTAAATAGCTATACGTGGATAAACCAAGTACTAGAAGGGGATTTGATCCATGTGGGAACACCAGTAAGTATGACACTTCCAATTCAATCCGTAGAAGAATCTCAACAGAAAGCAGAAAAAATAAAAAGTAAACCAATCGAGAAAAAGAATAATCTCAATGATAAAGATAAGATTGGAGGGAGTATTTAATCGATGTTTCAGCCAGCAAGCTTAAAAGGGGATTCTCCAACTCCTATAGATGAAAGATTGAAAAATAAATATCTTATTTTATATATTATTATTATAATTTTTAGTTTTATCCCCTGTGTATTGTATGAATGGGTTTATCTTGTGCTTCTTTGGAAGGAAGGATTGTATTTGTTAGCAATTTTTTTATTTCCTTTTAATATCTTTGTTTTAATTCATTTACTAAATTTAAGCGCCATTCTATGTTCTATTTTATTTTTAACATTAATTAATTTAATTTATTCTCCAAAAGAAGGAGTATTTAATAGATCTATAGAAGATAAGAATTATCTTTACTGGAATTTAAGAAATATTATTAAAAAATGGCCACTTTTTATTACAGCATCAAATCCATTTCCGTGGTTCAAAAATCGTTTCATGCTCCGATTTTTTGGAGTGAAAATTAGAAGAAATGGAATACATGATAATAGCTGGATATCATCTGAATTTGTTTCTATTGGTAAAAATGTCATAATTGGGATGAATAGTACTCTGTTAAGTTTTGGGATTGAACAAGATAAGTTTATTCTAAAAAAAATTGTTATTGAGGATAATGTATTAATCGGAGCTAAATGCGTGATATTACCAGGAACTCACATTAAACGCAACGCTAAATTATCTGCTCATTCATATACAAATTTTAATCATGTGTTGGAAGAAAATTCAGTATATATTGGACATCCAGCAAAAAAAAAAGAAAATTTATAGAAAATGATATCTGAAAAAAGTATTAAAATAAATACAGAAGAAAAAAAGGTATCAAGAAAGAGAATTGTACTATTATCAGATACTCATATCACTCGTTCTAGAGGTCCCTTTAACCTTCATGCATATAACTTAGGGATAGAACAGATTAACAAGATTAAAAATGTTGATCTTTATTTACATCTTGGAGATATTACTCATACTGGCACTCTCTTAGATTATGAATATACTATGGAGCAGTTTAAGAAGTTTAAACCAAAATCTAAACGCCCATTGATGATAATAATTGGAAATCATGACGCTATGAATGTTGGGTACTTACTATTTGAAGAAATGATTGGAAAAAGGCATTATGAATATGAAGATAATGAAATATATGTAATTGGAATAGATAGCACTAAACCAGACTTACCAGGAGGAATAATACATCATAATATAATTGATGCTGTGAAGAGGAGATTAGAAAAAAAAGAAAGAGAAAATAAATTCAAAATAGTTTGCTTTCATCATCAGCTTATTCCAATTCCAAATACGGGTAAAGAAAGATCTGCAATTGATGATTCAGGGGATATGCTTAAAATGCTTTTAGATGTAAAAGCAGATTTAGTAATAAACGGCCATAGACACACTTCAAATTTATATACTGTAAGCAGTAGTGAAAAAGATTTATTTATTTTTAATGCAGGAACATTCTGTTGTAATAAAACTAGGTATCGAGATTTATTTAATTATTCTATTATTGATATTGATCAGGACAATCTCACATTTAAAATAGTCCCAGTATTAGATTCTGATACTAAACGTGAAATACATAGACAAGTTAATTATTATCTTCCATTAGATTTAAGGAAGGATCAAACACAAATATGCAAGTTCATTCAGATTTCACATTCCTTGATTAATGAGCAGGCAGAAAATGAAAATACTAATTTAGATAGAGCTATTGAGCAAATAAATAACATAGAAGATGTAGATTTAGTTATCCATACAGGAAATGTAACTCAAAATAGTTATAGAGAAGAATTTAGAATAGCAAAAGATAAAATGAGTATATTAAATTATCCATATTTAATTGTTCCAGGATATACTGATTCGAAACCACCTGCATGGGAATATTGGAAACATTATTTTGGTGAATTTGATCCCCTATACGAGAATGAAAAATTATATTTTCAAGGATTAAATTCTACAACTCGAGATTCTACTGAAGGTTTTATAGGGAGAAAACGGATGAATAATTTTATAGAAAAAGTTTTATCTCTTGGACATCAAAAAATATTTGGTGTTTGTTGCTTTCACAGTTTAATTCCTACTCCATTAAGTGTATGGAGGACAGAACTAATAGATTCTGGTGATGTACTTTCTCAATTTGCTCGTTCGCAGATAGATCTTTGCTTAAATAGTACTCCAAGTATCTCATTTAATGTAAAAATTGATCATACAGTATTCTCGAATGGTGGAAATCTTAACCCTGAACGATTTGATGAGACATATATTGAGGTAGATATTTATAAGAAAGGTAATGTCGTGTTAAAAGAACATAACTTAAAAACTGGTCAAGTAAAAATAGTCGGTAATTATAATATAACTATTTTTATATGATAATAATTAATACAGTTGTATAGTTATTCACTTAATTCACATTAAGCTCTGTAATTCATAAAAAATAAACTTAATAAGAATATCTTTTTTATAAAAATAGATGATGCAAATATTTTGAGTAACTAAAATCAGTTGTATGATATATTTATGGCTAAAGTGACACTAAACCTATTAAATATTTTTCAACTTAGGATTAATCTTAAGTCTATAAACTATGAAGGTAATACAGTAAGAGACGTAATGTCTCAATTTTTAAATGAACATAGAGATAAACTCGATATTGAGTTATTGGATAAAAGCAAGAAAAAGTTTGATTCCCAAGTACTTATTCTATTAAATGGTCGGAATATTAAATATCTGAAAAATTACAAAACTATTCTTAAGGACGGAGATGAACTCTACATATCCTATGCTTTAGCTGGAGGTTAAAAATATAAGGTTTTTAAACATTAAGCTTAAATAATAAAATAATCATTAATTTTACGAAAAGTGATTATTTATTAATAGTTCTTAATATTGAATAATTTAGAAGACATATCATAGAACACAATATATTATTTATTTGGTGATTTTTTATGACAAAGAAAATTGGTGTCATGGGCTTAGATAATGCCGGTAAAACGAGTATCATAACAGCTATTACCAGACGTTTTGGTTTTGAGGAAGAGATAGCTAGATTATCACCAACAAGAAGAATCGCCCGTGATACATTTAAATTTTTAGGTATTGAATTTACTAGGATGGATTTTGGAGGGCAGAAACAATATAGGGAAGAGTATTTAAAACATCCAGAAAAATATCTTAGTGGAACAGATTTAATGTTTTACGTTATAGATGCTCAAGATTTTAATCGGTATATAGAATCTATAGATTATTTAGAGAAAGTTTTACTTTTTTACAAGGAAGAACAAGATTATGTTCCAATATGTATTCTATTCCATAAATTCGATCCTCAACTCATAGATGATGTGCAAATTAATAAAAGAATTCTCACTTTAAAGCAAGCATTAACAAGGTACTCTAACGATTTTGATATATTCTTCTTTGAAACCACAATATTCGATATTAAATCAATTATGGATGCTTTTTCAAGTGGTTTGTCAATATTATTTGAAAAAATAGAGATGGTTTCTCAGCTATTCTCAGAAATAAGTAAAAATTATGATTCAATTTTAATGGCTCTGTTTGATGCTAAAGGAATTACAATCGGAGAATACTATAGACCACATCTTCAATTGATAGAGAAATTAAAAATATACGAAAAATACATTGATTTACAAAAGCGTGTGGTTGCTGAAAATAGAACCTTACTTGAATTTTCTGATACCTTTGAAAGTGGAGAAAAATTTTCTGGTATAATCGAAGTTCTCGAATTTGGGAGTCAAGACTTCTATTTATTATTTATCGTTGAAGAAGATGAAGATTTACAAAAAACCGTTTCAATATTAGATAAAATTGAAGCTGCAAAACCTCAAATGGAAAATCTTATTTTACAAATAATTCAATAAATTCTAAAAAACGCAGCTGGAGGGATTCGAACCCCCGTGCGCTAACGCGCACCGGCTTTCTTGATTATTTTGCTTAACACTCGAGGCCGGCGTCTTACCATCTAGGCTACAGCTGCTTTATGTTCTTTTAAACAGTTTTTAATAATTAAATTAAGAATTTTTATTTCCTTTTCAATGAAACGAATGAATTATTACTATATTATTTGAAAGGAATCTTTAAAATAAATTAATTGTTTCTATTAAGACGAAGGAACATAAATTTTCAATTTTAAAGAAGGGTCAAATAATTTAATCAAACCTTCCTCTTCGTATTGTCTTAAGAGCAATTTAACTGTGGAAACTCTAATATCATATCTAAGAGCGATATCTGTTGCTAATATAGTCTTTTTCTTTAGGATTGATTCCTTTATTTCTTTCTCAATTTGTTTGGGAATGAAAGCATCTCTCTCAACAATATTTATTTGTTTAGTTCTTCCATATTTTCTTCTTAGATTTAGTGTAGTTTTTCTCACTATTTGCTTTTCTTCCTTTTCAGACATCGGTTACCACAAGATACTAATTATAATATTGAAAATAAGAGCTGAATGAAATTATAAATATTTAAAATTTAATAAAATTTTTGATTTAATAGTGAAAAGTTAAATTCGATGTTGATTTTCTAACTAAAATATTAAAGCTCTAGAGAATTTGAGTGATAATTTCGATTTCGATATTAAAAGGAAGAGACCTGAAGAAATTTACAATGATGTTTTAGATTATTTTAGAGGAGAAATATTAGAGCAATATGCTACCTCTAAAAGCATCATGAAAATGCAGATAAAGATAACAATCAGAGCTTTGGAGCTTCTAAACCTTAGAAAAAAAGATTCTTTGATTTTAGATGCTGGTACCGGTCCTGGATTTACCGCAACATATTTAAATAAAATAGGATATGAAACTGTAGCAATTGATCTTATTCCAGAATTTTTGAATTTTTATGATATAAAAGAGTCAAATCCTATCGTTTCAGATATGTGTTTTACCCCTTTTAAACCTCAGACTTTCGATGCCGTTATCTCAATTTCTTCATTGCAATGGATTTATAAAGATTTAAATAGTGCAGTGATGAAAAATCAGCTGATAAGTTTAGCGAAAGCATTCTATACAATCTTAAAATCAAAAAGTAAAGCAGTAATTCAATTTTACCCAAAAAACAAAGAGTTTCTTGATAGTATAGGGAAAATAATAATAGATAACACAAAATTTTCAGGAAATTTTATTATAGATAATCCAAAGAATCCCAAGAAAAGAAAAATTTACTTATTGTTAAATAAGACTTGATAATCCTTTAGAAAATTATATTAGATAATATTAAATTATGAATTTTCTATATGTAAGTTAAAAAATTTTACCACAAATTTTAAAATGATTAAAATGAATATTTCAAAGCATACAAAAATTAAAGGACTTAGTGTTCTCTTCCTAATTACAATAATTCCATTGATATTTGGTTTACTTCCGAGCTCATTTGAAAATTTTAGTGATTCTATGGAAACCCGGCAAACTAAAGAGGATCCTAATTTAAAATTAAGTATACCCCCAACTACTCATGATTGGTGGAATAAATCTTGGAGCTTCCGCGTTCCAGTTTCAATAGAAGCTGTGGGTGGACAACAAGAAGCACCAGTCGAGCTTTTCATAAATTTCACTAAATACTTTAGCGATTTAGATATACAAGATCCCAAGTTAAATACGTCATCAATCCGTGTAATTGAGTATCTCTCAAGTTCTATTTATTATGAAGTTGATCCAATTCAATTTGATCCATATTCGAGATCTTATAATAGTCAGACAAATGCTATAGGAGATTTAATTTGGATATTGAATGGAACAACGTTAAATGGACAAATAAGGGATTTCTTTATTTACTTCAATAATGGAACTAATTTCGATATTCCAGAGCCAAATTATGACATAATAAGGATTTGGCATGAAGGTTTTGAAGAATATCAATCTGGAGACATATTAAGACCAACGGATGGACAAGATAATTATCATCCAACTTTTTGGGAAATAAGCAATACTACTTCAGCAAGAGGGAGTTCTTCTCTGAGAATTTGGGGTAATTGTTGGAAAGCTTCAGCTACAGGCTCAATAGCTGTAAATACGGATACTCGAGTTACAGCAAAAATGCGATTTGACGATCCAAGTATTCAAAGAGAAATTTCTGGATTAGGTTTCGATACAACAGTTAATAACATTCCTACTAGCGTTAATAGTTATAATATTCGAGGTTCCCAGGCTTGGGGCTCAGCGGGAAGTTATAAATTTAGAAATCAATATTATGCCGCAACTACTTTTTTCTGGTACACGTTCATTCCTAGTACAGAATTTTCTTTAAATCCATTTACTTATATCGTTTATGTAGCTGATGACGATAGTTGGTCAAGTCTTAATTTGTATTGGGATGATATATCAATCTGGAATAAGCCTATCCAGACTACTCCAAATAATTCACTTCAAACAACATTAGGAGATATCCAACCAATTGCATATACATTGAGGGTTGTTTGTAAAGATGGAGATGGTAATCCAGTTCCCAATGCACATATTTACTTAACCAATGACTTATTTCCATCATACAATCAAGACCATGAAACTGATGAAAATGGAGAATGGACTTTTGAAGATATGGAGATAGATACATTTTATAATATTACAGCGAATTATACGCAAAATGGTCTGAGTAATCCAAAAACTGCTACTGTTTATTCTCATGAGAATTATCAGATTACTCAATTAAACAATCGAATTACTGCTCATCTTAATTTGACCAAATTTAATTTTGATATAAAAGATAAAGATGATGATCCCATTCAATATGGGTTTGTTTTACTTAAAGAGGGAACGGACACAGTAGGAAAGACAATTCTCAGTGATACTGGGATAGGATCAATAACGTGGGTAAACACATCATCCTACGATTATGAGGTTTATTATGATTATGATTCACTTCCAGATAATTCAATATATCGGTATTCTAATTTACTAATTTATAGTGCAGCGGCTGAAACAAATATTGATATCTCAACTGAAATTACAAAGATAACATTTAATGTTACCGATAGCCTAACCGGAGGGGTGCCTTTTACCAATGCTAAATTAAGATTCTATAATACATCTGATTATGATATTGAACACCAAATAATTGCTAATGTGACAGTTGATATAAACGGATTAGCAAAGTTCATTTCATTCAGCAATAGTTTTGGAAATTGGGGAGATTATACAGTAGATATCTATTTCGGTGGAGATAAACGACCTTTTCATACCGACGGTGGTCCATTAGAAACTGAATATAATTTTACTTTAATTACTCAAGACTATTCAGAGATCTGGATTCCTTTGAATAAGGACCTCTATAATTCTACTGTAAATATAATTAGTTATGATTTTAACGTATTTTGGGGAGATGATATTACTATTTATTTCAATTTCACTGCACAAGATCCACTTGTACCAACTTCAACGTTAGTGAACCCAAATGAACTCACTATTCAAATGTATGAAGAGCAGATAACTCCTTATGGAGAAGAAGTAAATATTCTATCTTCGAGGGTTTCTACTGGCATTTTTAACTATACATTCAACACATCAGATTTCAACCTAAGAGGGGATTCAATTTATTACTTCATAATTACTGGAAATTACAAGAGTTATGTGTTTATACCTTTAGATCCTATCGATATTAAATTCGTCTACATTCAAGGAATACCAACGGGGATAACATATTATGACTATTCTTTAACAGAGTTAACTGATCAAAGATTTTCAGTAATATTTGGTGAATCTGTCAACATAACTGTTGATTATTTTAATAGTATTACCAACGCTTCTTTAGAAGGCGCTTATATTACATATGATTGGGATTATGGCTCTGGAATACTCCTTGATGATCCACTTCATGCGGATTTTTATTATTTTGAATTTGACTCTTCAACGGCACCCGATAGTGCTGAATATATAATCGATATTGAAGCAACACTTACAAATTTTAGCACCATTGATGAATCAATTATAGTTGGTATTCAGCCTAGACCCACAAAAATTAATGGGACAGCTACTTTATTTCAAATGTCACCAAATATATATGTTTTTGACTCAGTTAATTATCAGTTTGAATACAAAGATACCCTACGAGACATTAGACTAGGAAATTTAGATGTTATTAGATATTATTGGAATAGGTTGGATGAAAATGGAGAGCCTCTTAGTGGCCCTGGAAACGAAGGAAGCGAATTTTTGAGCAGCGGACCAAATAATTTGTATATTCTAGATTTCAATACAGAACTGAGAGAAGTTGGAGAGTATTCCTTATTTGTTACAATGCAAAAAAATAATTATGAAGTCAGAAATGCGATTATTTTATTAACAATCAGCAAGAGGCCGATAACTATGGATTTAAGGGCTACGGGACTGTCAGGTAATAGAATAAGTATTGTTCAGGGAAGAGCAATTAATTTTAGTATTGTTCTCACTGATGAGACTGATGGAATCCAATTATTAACTGGAGCTAATGTAACGCTACAGATCAACGGAAATGAATATTCATTGGATCCAGTTCCGGGTTCGCCAGGAACCTATGAACATATTTTTTCTACAAGTCATATAAATACTTTTATTGCGCCACAAACATTAACAGGTCAAATTCTCATTGAATTAGATAATTATGAGATAGATCCAACACCTATAACTATTGTAGTGGGCATGACAGAGATTTTCCCAGGATTTCCATTGTTTTATTTCTTGCTAATTGTAGGAGCTATCGTAGCAGTTGCGGGTAGTTTAGTAGGATATCGACTTATTCAAAGAGCTAGAATCCCAACATTTGTTAAGAAAGCAAGGCAGATGAAGAGTATCATCAAATCTAAAAAGACAATTTCAGATTCACTTTTATATCCTTCAAAAGAAGAATTTATCGCGAAAAAGTTAGGAGATAAATGGGAGCAACTTGGCTTATCATTAGATGACATTTTAAACTTGGAAGAAAAGAAAAAGAAGAGATTATCAGAAATTAAAGGAGAATTTAAACCAGGTGAAGAGTAATGCCTATTGGATTGATTGTAATGAAATGGAATGAAAGAGTGGGTACTGAGGTATTGAATAAGTACCCAAGGGAAATGGAAATAACTGATAAGACACTTATGCAAATATATAGTACTCATGAATATAGCGGTGAATCTGGGTTGATTAGTTTAATGATTGGATCCTTGAACATTGCTTCTTACTACACTGGACCAGAAAATGAATATTATATAATACTTCTATTAAATGTTGACGAAGATCCAGACTCTTATGAAGAAGGTTTAGTAGACGTTTCCAGAATAATTTTACAAAATTTAGCTGATGATGCCTACTTTAAAATGATCCCTTCTCTTTTTCAAAGATTATCTGTTTATCCAACCCTAAATACTGAACAGAAACTATCATTCACTTATTTTGATGAGGTTAAACGGATGATTATCAACCGTTTAAGGGAAGACGGTACTGTATCTAAGTCGGAACTGACAATTTGGATGAAAGATCAATATAAACAAGCCTTTCTCAATGTAGATGCAGACATAATGGAATTAATTAAACGAGATATAATTAAACAAGTGTCTGTGAAAGGCATACCTTCAGAATTATTATTTCTGATAAATGATATTATCGCTATACGTGTTCCACCTGTTAAATTAGTAAAAGATCCTGCAGATCGTGGATTACCGTCAAAATTAGTAGAAAATTATAGAACAGATGTTAAGAAATTCTTTCTAAATTATAATCCTACGGAAGCTGATAATTTAAAAGTATTAGATGTTCTTACTAATCCTCAAGCTTATGATACTCTACGTTTATTAAGAACTGCGATTGTCACTAGAAATGACCTAGAGAAACTAAGAAAAAAAGGAGTAGAAGATCTTGATAACATATTAAAAATGCTCTGGGAGACTCAAATTATTCAGATCTTTAGGGATGAAAACGATAATGAATATTATGCACTTCTTTCTGATTTCTATATAGATCTAATATTCCCAAAATATCTAATGAATGTCATAAAAATGAATTACGACAAAAAATCAAAAGCTGAACCAGTTTTAATTGAGTTTCTTACAATTCTTGAACAGTCATATGTTAATTTGAAAGCAACAAAAAAATCCAAAACTTAAAAATATTTTTTACTATTTATTTTTTTATTTTAAAATCATCAAGATCATTCAATTTAGGATCTTTTTATTTAGATAATATTTTATTTAACTTCTTTTATAATATTGTTAAAAATTATTTCTTAAAAATTACACATTTACAAAGTTGATATTATGAAGATACAAAATAAACGCAAATATCGTTTAAAGGAAGCGACACTACTATTAATAATATTATTTCTAAGCTTTTTTCCAGTATATTTTTCAAATCATTCTAATGATATCGTGAATCTAAACCAAGATAAAAATAAGGTTACTGATGGTTTTAATATTGAAAATCTAAAATCTAGTGTCTTGGGTAATGATACCTGGTGGGATACTGATTTTGCTTATCGTCGATTAATCACTATTACAAATCCTTATGATGCCAATTTTACTGATTTTGGAGTGAGTTTGATTTTTAATTACGCAGAATTGGGTAGTTCAATTCAATCTGATCTTGATGATATAAGAATTGTAGAGAATGATGAACTACGAAAATATCATGTTTCTAAAGATTATCCTAAAATAGGTTTTGCAATTATTTGGTTTGACATAAATATAACGCAATCTACAACTGAAAGAGACACCTACTTATATTTTGGAAATAGTTTAGCTGTAAATGCTGAAGCTAATACAGTATCAGACAGTTTTGGTTGGATTAAAAATGGGGATTTCGAATTAGATAATAGTACTGATCAATATTTTGATCCTTATGGTTGGACTTTTTCTCATGATCAAGTTGATCAAATTAAAGATATTAGTAACTCCAGGGAAGCCTTAAATTATTCACTAGATAGTTATAATAACTTCGAAAACACCCTAGTCCATATAGCTGATAGGGATATGGGTGAAAGAGTAGATTCGGGATATTATGCATATAAATGGGGTGGTGAAGGCTCTTTCCTTCCTCAAGCAGCATGCAAAGATTATGTAGGAACATTTTATTCTTATCCTTTTAAAGTTCCAATAATAGAAGGAGGAGAAATTAGTTTAAATGTTTATCGCAATGTAAGAACCTGGTTTTTCGAAGACCCTAACTCTGCTCTTCCTACAATTTCTGAAGATGGCTATTTTTTAAGGCTTTGTAACGGATCAGATTCAATGTATACAAATGAAGTCGATTTACATGAAAAAATTGGTAGTGGCTATGATAGCTGGATAGAGACTTATGGAGGATTCGCTTATATTTCACCAAATAAAAAAACATTGAGATATCATGATGAATTAAAGGAACATTTTGAATTAGATCCTGAAATTTTTACTAGATCAGACACAAGTAGTGACGGAGATTTAACTGGTTCTTTAGAAATTGATGTTACTAATTATATGGGTAAAGAAATATTCATAGAATTTGGCACTTGGGGTCCAGAAGATGGTGATATTCAGACGGTAAAATCAGGATTCTTTCAAGTGGATGATATAAAGTTTAATTACACATTATCGGCAGAAATTGAAGATATACAAGCTCAAGAATCATCAATAGAGGTAATTGTGAAAGATATTGATGGAAGGAGTGTTCCTACCGCAGATGTAATGATCGTTGACAATTCATATCCAAAGGGATCAGCCAATTATTACGTTGCGAACGGAACATCTATTAACGGGAGAACTACTTTCAGTAATATACCTATTGGTTATTATAATATTACTGCTAATTACACATTAGGTTCTCAATCGACAGAAGTATTCAACAGCATTGAAAAGAGAACAGGGCCTTATTATTTCAATGGAATAGATTATACCATTGATATTTACTTGAATTTATGGACTATTGATTTTGAAATCGTGGATTGGGATGGTATTCCATTGAAATATGGTTATATCGAGATTAATGAAAGTCAAGGAGGGCCATTATTAGAAAAACTAACGCTTGATGATACAGGAAAAGCAACTTTTCGATGGTTAAACAGCTCGAGTTATTATTATGGAGTTTATTACAACAATGATGATTATGGTATCGATTTCAGTCCTACTCTTTTAAATGAGAGTAGCATCCTTCGGAATGATTATATTGTAAATAACGTGAAATTCAGACATCATACAGTAAACGTGAATCAAACTAGTACAGGGAGCTTTTCAGTAAGCGAACGTTTCTATACAGATGGTTCGCGAACTAGCTTAGGAAATAAAAAAATAATCAAAGCAAATATTTCTTTAAATAATTTGCAAAATTACATGACAGATATTTCTGTTTATTACATTGATAACGAGGATTCAATTATAGGAAACTTAATTTTTCACGAAGATTATTCTGATAGCGTTACAGATGATTTTATTGAACTTGACATCCCTCAGATTGATAATTCTAATTTAGAGAATGATAAATATGAAGTATATGGATTATTAGTTGAAGTTAATGGATATAATACTTCACAATCTAATGGAGTAATTAATGTAGACTTGGTTGAAACTTGCAATATTGAAACAAGAACCCCAATAGCGAGATTAAATATCCGATTAACTTATTTTAGTGATATAGACAAAGAATATAAACCATTGAGCGGAACAATTAAAGTTATTGATAATATCACTGGATTCCATTTAATCAATTTATCAGCAATGTCTGATAGAGATGGATACGCTTATGCTCCAAAAAATTCTTACGAAACACCATTTTGGTATTTAACTAACAGGGTGTATAATTTTTCTATCGATGTTCCTGATAATCCAAATGTGGATTTTAATATAACGTATATCAATCCATCACAATGGATACCCGCACCTGGGCAGAAAATTAAATGGTATAACTATACGCTTTATCAAAATTCATCAATCACTTTTAATGTAATTCCAGAAACATTAATAAATTTTACGCGATATGATACAGAGTTCAATATGTCTTATGGGACAAGTGAAGTGTTATGGGGAGAAAACATCATTTTCTGGGCAGAATTTTTATCTACTAACGATGACTGGCAAACTTCAGATTATGTCTCACAACCTCCTGGTAGTTGCTTTTTAACAATAAAATTAGCAGGCTCAGATGAAATCTTGAAAACCGTAGAGATGAACTATACTAGTAATGGCAATTATACATTAATCTATAATTCTGGATTGATTTCAGCTGGAGATGATTGGAAATATTATAATATTGAAATAAACGGATATCATCCAGTTTATGATGATCCAACTCCGCTAATTTATTTAATAAAAGTAATAGCAAAACCAACGACAATGAGCGCACATGATTATAATTCACTTAACCTAATACCATCGAAAACATATTCAGCATATTTTGATGAACTTATAAACGTAACAGTTAAGTATACAGAAACCGAATTTGGAACTCCTTTAACCAATGGTCTTCTAAGTTATGAGTGGATTGGCCTTAATCCAATTAATATCTTTTCTGATCCTTTAAATAGTGATTATTTTACATTTGCAATAAATACAGCAGATGCGCAGAGTACGGGTCTAAAAATAATTAGCATAACAGCCTCTTTTGAAAATTACACTAGACAATCAGACTTCTTAGTCTATCTTAATATTCTTGAAAGAAAAACAACTCTTAATGACCAATCTGATGATTTATATTATATTAGTTCAAGAATTTATGTTCAAGATCAAAGAAACTTCATTTTTACGTATCAAGACAGTAGTACTAACGACACTATTGGAGATTTGACTGTTTCTAACTATGTTTGGGAAGAATTATATGCAAATGGATCGAAAATTTCAGGTAGCTTCGGTTCGGGATCGTTATTTCAAAATTTAAATCATAGTTATACTCTAGATTTTAATACAGAATTCAAAAAAGTTGGATATTATTTCTTGTATGTTACTTTGAAACAGGATAATTACGAACAGAAAAATGCCTTTATTTATATAGAGATAATGCTAAGAGAATTTACAGCAATGATACAAGAACCAACATTAGGAAATAACAATCAAATTACAATAGCTAAAGGAGCTGATCTCTATTTTAAGATCTACTTATGGGATGATACAAGAGATGAAGAACTGCTAAATGCGATTGTCAAATTTAATTTTAGAGGTATAAATTATACTTTAGATCTAATTCCAACTGAGCCAGGTGCTTACAACACAACATTACTAACCAAAGATGTAGATACATTTTTCATGGGAAAAACATTTGTAGGTAAAATTTACATTAATGCTGCTAATTTCACTAGACAAGAATTCACAATTACAATTACAGTAAAAATGGAGGAAATATGGCCTGGTATGCCAACATTCTACTTTATTTTGATAACAGCTTCGATTGCTGGTGTAGTAGGTAGTGTTGTTGCTTATAGGGTTATCCAACAAGCAAGAATACCGAAACATGTTAAAAAAATTAGAAAAATTAAAGGATTAATAAAATCTAAAAAGACAATCGGAGAGACATTGTTAGTACCATCAAAAGAAAAAATGATTGCGAAATTGTTCGGAGAAGAATGGAAAGAGATTGGACTCTCAATTGAAGAATCATTAGGGATAACGGATTTAAAAAAGAAAGTTACATTAAAAGATAAAATCCCTAAAGAGGGAGGTGAAAATGAGTAATGCCAATAGGATTAGTCATAATGAGATGGGATATAAAAGTGAGTACAGAAATCCTTGCTAAATACCCCGAAGAGCTCATTATTAGCGATGAAACTTTAATGCAAATCTATGCCGCACATGAATACACAGGAGAACCAGGAATGATAAGCTTATTAGTTGGACCTTTGAATATTGCTTCATATTATACAGGTAGAGAAAAACCACTCTATATCATTTTACTGCTAAATTTAGACGAAGATGCAGATACTTATGAAGGTGGATTATCAGATATTTCTAGAGTAATATTTCAAAATTATGAAGATAATGTTTATCTGGATATGATCCCTTTCCTGTTCCAACGATTATCTACATATCCTCATTTGAACGAAGAACAAAGTTTAGCTGTTACTTATTCAGATAATATAAATCGATTGATAATAAATAGGCTTAGAGAAGAGGGTGTTATTACTAAATCAGAATTAAAGATTTGGCTAAAAGATACATATAGAGAGGGTTTTTTTGATGTTGACGCAATTTTAATGGAATTAATAAAAAAAGAAATTATAAAAGAAACATCAGTAAAAGGAATGCCCTCAGAATTAATCTTTCTTATAAACGATCTCTTTATGATAAGAAGGCCTCCAACTCTATTACTCAAGAATCCTGCAGAACGTGGGCTTCCGGAAAGATTTACTGAAGAATATAATGTTGCTGTAAGAAAATTCTTTCAAAAATATCGTCCTGCTGAAGAAGATAATCTTAAAATATTAGATGAAGTTATTGCAGACCCCCAAGTCTATGAAATTCTGAAACTACTAAGAATTGCAGTTGTTACAAAAAATATCTTGGAAAAACTTAGAAAAAAAGGTGTCGATGATATTGATAGTGGATTAAAAACATTATGGGACAACCAAATGATTCATGTCTTTCAAGATAGTAAAGGACACGAATATTATACTCTACTAACTGACTTCCATAGTTCATTAATATATCCCAAATATATGTTAAATACAATTATATCACAGTACAGTGTAAAATCAAAAGCAAATAGTGTATTAATCGAATACTTAAATGTCCTTGATGATAATTATCGTTCTACAAAATTGAAATCCAAAATAGCAGAAAAAGAATAAATCCTTTTTTTTTTTTTTTCATTTATTAGTGAAAACAAGATTTTATTACTGGTTAGATAAATAACCTTTCAATTTCTTTGCTTTTTCAGAAAATTCTTTGTAAAGTGAATCATCTCCTAATTCAAGGCATAAATCAGATATTTTTTCAAAATAATCAGCGGTTTGGGCAATATTACCATTTTCTAAGCAATTTCTAGCTTGATGGATCAATTGATCTCTTTCAAATAAAGGTTTCAATAAGGGAGAAGTATCCGTACTGACTTCTAGAATATCTGCTATAATTTGGATCATTTTTTCTCGGTTATCCTGATTAATAGCAACCATTGAATAAGTTTTCAAACTCAGTATCTCTTCTATTTTTTCAACCGGTAAAGCACTTGGTAAATCTTGTTTATTCCCTATTATAGCAGTATGTGCATGAGGTGCATACTCTTTTATCAATTCAATAAAAAATTTACTCTTTTCCACATTTTCTAAGGTTGAATCTGTAATGATAAGAACCGCATCACTACCCAGAATAAAATCATTCCAAAGATAACTAAATTGTTCTTGTCCAGCAAAGTCCCATAAATGAAAATATAATTTTCCGATTTTAACAGTTGAGATTTTGCCTGTTATAGTAGGGATATGAACAGATGGAATCTCAGAAGCACATATTAACTTTGTAGTTGTTGTTTTTCCCACACCTGAAAACCCTACTAAAGAAATTTTTGTTTTAAGATTTCTATGAATGGAATCAATTATCGGATCAAGTAATTCCATAAGAGAGGTATCCAAATTCTCAATTGCATCACCAAAAGTATCAATAAATTCTTTTTTAAGGGTTTTTAATTCACGTTTAGTTTGTGAAAGATCATCGTTGATATCAGTTATGAACATAAACATTAGGTCTAAATCCTCATCAAATGTAAGTACTATTTTATATTTAATATAATCATAACTATCAAGTTCAATTCCTGTCCCCTTTTCAGTTAATTCGACAATCTCGTGATATAATTTATTAAAATCCTCTTTAAGTAATGCTTTGCCAAAATTCTTATTGTACATTACTTTTTCATCCTTTAAAATATAAACTTGTCTTAACATAATCTCCCTTCTAAATCTGATTAAAGTTTGATAATAAAGTAATTAATATCTCATTTTCAAAGTTAAAAACATAACTTGTTTCTTTGATTCTACAATCTAAATTTAAATATTTAAATTTTTATAAATTGATAAATATGAGGGATGTAGGGTAGAATTATTTAAATCATATTTATGTTAAAATAATAGGAATAGATAAACTGGTATGCTATTTACATATATTCAATAATTAGATATGTCATTATAAGAATAGATTTTGAACTTATTTCATTTTATTAAAAAAAAGTCTTTTCTGAGAAGAGAGTAGTTAATTTGATAACAAATTATTTTGAAATAAATCAAATTGTATTTCAAAATATGTACAGATGTATTTGAATTTTAAAATTTGTTGTAAAATTGTAATACTATATCTTGGTGTTATACATTAATAAAAAGTTAAATAGTAAAAGTTTTATAATTAATGATAAAAAACTCTTTTTTTTTATAAAAAAAATAGTGTAAAAAAAATTTACATAAAATTGGTACTAAAAATGAATAGATTAAAAATAAAACAAAAAAGAGTAATTTCTATAACCTTTTTACTGGTACTTACATTGAGTTCGATCTTGACAATTTTACCATCGAATTTTCTAAGTTCAGGAGACTTCAACAAAAATTCGGAAGACAATGAACAATTTAATACAATAATTCCGTTATTAAGCCAAAATGGAGAGGATCCTTGGTGGAATGTGTCTTATCAGTGGAGACAATGCATTAACATTACAAATCCAGGAGTTTATAATTTAACTGATAATTTTATAAGCATTCGGTTTGATTACGCAACTTTACGAGATAATTATGATATGGATCCTAATTTGTACGACGTAAGAATAGTAGAAAACAATGTTATGAGAAACTATTATGTGAAGAAGGATTTTCCTATTATTAATGAAGCAACTATTTGGTTTGAAACCAATGCAACTGTTAGTGAATCTGAATATGACACTTATATGTATTGGGGTAATGCTTCAATTAATTACCGTGGAAATAAGCATATCAATTACGATCCATCAGGTACAAGTTGGTGGCGTTTTGAAGAAGGCTCAGGAGGTTATGATTCTGTTGTCGAGGACTCATTAGATTATGCTGATGCCCATCTTTATGGAACTAGTAGTAGTTATTATCCAGATTATGATGCAGATGCTGCAGTTGGATCTTATTCGCTAAGTTTTGATGGTTCACATGATTTTGTATATATAGAAGATTCCTTGCATTATACAGACTCTAATGAAATTTCTGCTGTGACTGTTAGCTGCTGGTTTAAAACTTCATTTTCAAGTGGAGGCAATTGGGACAATTGGGCATTTTTTGATTTTGATAGATCAGAATTTTTTAACTTTTTCATAACTCCAAGTGGAAATATAGGTTTTGCTACTTCAGCCACAGGATACACTGGTCAGAACGATTTTTTTGGTAGTGTTTCAAATTTGAATAATGGCGAGTGGCACTTTGCTTGTGTTGTTTATGATGGAACTGATAAATATATATACGTTGATGATTATCCTGTTGATGTATGGGCGAATGCTATGGGAGGTAGAGCTATTGGAACTGGTCGTGATCGATGGGGCTTTTTTGGGGATGGTTCAGAAGCTGCTGTTGAAAACGGAGTTAGAAATAATAAATATTATGATGGTAATATAGATGAGATTCGCTATTTTGATTATGCTGTATCACCAGATGAAATACAGTGGTTAGCAAATTATTACGATATTGATACTGAATTATTACCAGTTACTGAAAGGGCTGCTGCTGTTACTATAACTGTCGAGGATGTTGATGGTAGATTAGTTCCAGGAGCAAAAGTCTCTTTATGGGAAAACAATACGCATATTTTAGAGATTGGTGGCATTCCTTACACTGACATTACGGGATCAGATGGTACTGTATCATTTACCAAAGTTCCATTTGGATTTTATAACATCACTGCAAATTATACATTAAGTTCTGGGTTGTATGAAGAAGTTGTGTATGATAGTAGAACTATCCCTAGTGGAGATGTTGAATTTAAGGGATTAGTCGCCTCTACTACGATCAATGCTAATCTTTGGACAATTGATTTTGAAGTGGATGATTGGGATGGCGATCCATTAGATTACGGATTTGTAAAGGTAGGTAATGCTATCGATTATGCATTAGAGACTCTTATTTTAGATTCTGAAGGTAAAACAACTTTTCGATGGTTAAATACAACTAGTTATAACTATACTGTGTATTATGACAACAGTGACTATACAATAGAAAATCCAACTAAATTAAATGAAAGTATAATCACTCGGGCAGGCCCGCCACCACCCTTACTGGAATATGTGAAGGTAGATATATCAAAATTAGAAATTATCATCCTTGATGAAACAGGAACTGTATTAGTAGAGGGAGTTACAGTTAGGTTAACTGTAAATGGAACAAACGATATTGTAACTGAACTAAAAACTAATGAAAATGGTACAGCATATGGAAGAACTAATTCAGATTTATTGTTTTGGTATAATAGAGGATGGACATATAATGTTACCTTATGGATTGTCAGTGCTCAATTTCCTTTTAGGTTGAACTATTCAGATTATTTTTTTAATCCGGATAAAGCACCACAACTTGAATATAATTTTACTCTAACTTCCGCATCTACAATCATATTCGAGATTGCTTTAAACTTTCAAGATTATATCACGAGATTAGAAAATGCCACTCTTGCTGGGGGTAATATCGTGTCAAGGGGTCAAATCATGACCTTTAACACACTGTTTTCAACTTCTGATAATGGACTCCCAGGACCTTGGGTCCTAGATGACGGAAGTGGTAGTTTAGTAACATGCTTTATTAAAAGCATTGAATTAGGTTATCCAACTCTTTATCAGAAAGAAATGAGCCCATTAGGAAGCGGTAACTTTACAGTGGATATTGATTCAAATCTCTTTTCTGCTGGGGATTATGGAAAATCATATCTAGCAGTTATATCAGGTGAAAAAGCGGGGTATAAAAAGGCTGTTGATCTGAGTTTCATATTTACAATAACTCCAATACCAACAGGAATGACAGTGCATAATTATACTACACTCAGTATACTACCTACAAATGAGGTTTCACAATACTATAATGAATTGATCAATATAACACTAAGGTATTATGATGCTGATTTAGATGCTTCTCTGACTGCTGAAACATTCACATTTGATTGGGATTATGGTTCTGGTACTGTGAATTCAGATCCAATGAATCCTGGATATTATACAATTGAAATTGATACTGGAGATGCAACAAATGTAGGTAAATATCGTATTGAAGTTACAGCTGGACGTGAGAATTACTCAAAAATAGATGATTTTGCATTTTACCTCACTATTTTATCAAGACCAACCACTCTTGACGGTGAAGAGGGAATATTATATCTTTCTCAAGATATTTTCATTTTTAAAGAATTAAATTTTACGTTTGAGTATGTCGACGCCATGAGTTCAACTTACATTTCAAATTTGGATGAAATGAGTTATCTATTACAAAAACTTGATGAAAATGGGTATCCAATACCTGGAACCTCAGAAATAGGATCTCTTTCAGAAGGAGTAGATATATTTATACTAGACCTTAATACAGAAACACGTGAAGATGGAGAATATTCAATAATAGTGACCTTGGATAAAATGAATTGGGATCATAAAATTGCTATAATTTCATTAACCATCATGAAAAGAGAATTTGCCGTTGACTTACCTGAACCTCCATTTGTAGGTTCTAAAATAGAAATAGCTTCAGGAGCATCACTGAGTTTCACTTTAACACTTACAGACCCTAATAATGAGACATTTCCTAATGCGCCAGTAAGAGGTGCAGATATACTATTGACTATAGGAAACAGGAATTTTAGCATTGCTAATGGTGATATTATAGATAATAATGATGGTACATATACTATTAGTACTACAGCAATAGCTGATGCATTCTTTATGCCTCAAACATTTACCGCTACACTTACTATTGAAAAACTATATTTTTCTACATCATCAACAGGAATTACGGTTGTAGTTAAAATGCAGGAAATTTTTGGTATGCCGACATTCTATTTCTTAATGATTGTAGGTGCTGTTGTAGCAGTAGCAGGTAGTTTAGTTACGTATCGTATGATTCAAAGAGCTAGAATCCCCACATTTGTCAAAAAAGCAAGAGAAATGAAGAAAAACATAAAAGGTAAGAAATCAATTTCAGAGTCATTGCTCTATCCAACAAAAGATGAGTACATTGTGAAAAAGTTAGGCACCAAATGGGAAGAAATTGGTTTATCTTTAGATGATCTAATGGGAATAACGGGGAAGAAGAAAAAGAAATTACCTGAAGTAAGAGAAGAATTTAAAGGAGGTGCTGACTAATGCCAGTTGGATTAGTTGTAATGCGATGGGATGAAAGAGTTGGTACAGAAATTTTAGCAAAATACCCTGAAGAAATAAACGTCACTGATAAAACTCTTATGCAAGTCTATAGTACTCATGAGTATAGCGGGGAATCCGGAATGATAAGTTTAATGATTGGTTCTTTAAACATTGCCTCATATTATACAGGACCTGATAAGGGATTTTACATTCTTTTACTCTTAAGCCTTGATGATGATCCAGATTCATATGAGGGAGGATTAATAGATATTTCTCGAATTATTCTACAAAATTTGGTAGATGATGCTTATGTATCAATGATCCCCACACTTTTTAGAAGACTTTCTGTGTATCCTAACCTTAATAATGAACAACGCCTTGCCATCACTTATCAAGATGAGATTAAACGGATGATACTTAACCGCTTAAGAGATGAAGGTGTAGTTTCTAAATCAGAATTGATGGTGTGGTTAAAGGATCAATATAAACAAGGGTTTGTAGATTTAGAAGGTGTACTTATAGAACTTGTCAAACGCGAAATTGTAAAGGAGACCTCAGTTAAGGGGATGCCATCTGAACTCATCTTTTTGATACAAGATGTTGTTGCCTTAAGAGTCCCTCCTGTTAAAATGTTGGAAGACCCTGCTAACCGTGGTCTACCAGCTCAGCTTGTAGAAGATTATAAAATAGAAGTGAAAAAATTCTTCCAAAACTATCGTCCCGCAGAAGGTGATAATCTTAGGATTATTGACATTCTTATAAATCCTCAAGTATATGAAACATTACGGTTACTAAGAACTGCTATTGTAACTAAAAATGATCTTGAGAAGTTAAGAAAGAAAGGTGTCGACGATCTTGATGAAGTTTTAAAGATGTTATGGGATACTCAAATGATTCAAGTTTTCCAAGACGAGCGTAATAATGAATACTATGCACTGCTCTCAGATTTTCACTTGAATTTAATCTTTCCAAAATACTTGCTCAACATCATTAAAAGCGTATATGATCAGAAATCAAAAGCAAACCAAGTTCTGGTGGAATATTTAACTGTTTTAGAAAATTCCTATACAACTATTAAAGCAGCGGCCAAAGCTGAAGCTAAAGCCAAAGTATAATCTTTTTTTTTATTTTTTTTTATTTACATTTATTTTTCTATCAAAAAACTTTAGTATTGATTAACATTAATCTCAATTAGCAAAATCAATATTTTATCGTGAGAACAAAATGGAAGAAAATTATCAAAGCTGTGAACAATATTATGATGTACCTGAAGCAGTAGGGTTAGATGGTATTGATTTAGAAAAATATATTATCGCGAGTTATATCATTAAGCGCCCTAAAGGACAGAATGTCAACTATCTATCTAGATTTGCTGCTATCGAGCAATCTACAGGGACATGGGTTAGAGTACCTGCAGAAACCGCTGAGGTGCGAAAACATCATGTTGCAAGAGTGCTTGGAGTATATGAGGCACCGATGCTAGAATACGTAATTCCCAAAGACGTGAAGGAAAGAATATATTTCGTTCAAATTGGCTTTCCAATTGTTAATATCAAAGGAATGGGCATTCCAATGCTCTTTACTACAGTAATAGGAAATATTAGTATTACGCATGGCTTAAAATTGGTAGATCTAGCATTTCCTAAAGCGTGGTTAGAAGATTTTAAAGGTCCTAAATTTGGGATTGATGGAATTAGAAAACTTATGAATATCCCTGAACGTCCATTATTGAATAATATGGTGAAGCCTTGTACGGGACATTCAGCTGATGTGGCGGCAGATTTAGTATATAAAGCTGCTGTTGGAGGGTGTGATGTTGTAAAGGATGACGAACTGATATCTAATCCCTCTTTTAACACTTTAGAAGAAAGAATTGTTAAAGTTATGGAAGCGGTAGATCGTGCTGATTCTGAAAAAGGAGAAAAAACATTATATACTATTAATATTACAACTAAATTCCCTGAAATGTTTGAATACGCAGATAAAATGATCGAGTTAGGAGCTAACGCTTTAATGATAAATTATTTAGCAACTGGTTATGAAGCTTTAAGACAATTAGCTGAAGATCCTTCAATAAATGTCCCAATACTAGGACATATGGATTTTGGTGGCACGTTTTTTGGAGGAGAATGGACAGGTATGACAAGTATGTTAACATTTGCTAAGTTACCAAGAATTTGTGGAGCAGATACGGTAGTAATTCCTGCACCATACGGAAAAGCTGAAATCTTGGATGAGAGATACGAACAAAATCTTAAAGCATTAAGATATCCTCTGCAACATATTAAACCAACTCTACCAATGCCGAGTGGTGGAATTACACAAGGAATGGTTGAGAAATGCATAAAAGAAGCTGGAAAGGATATTCTTATAGGTAGTGGTGGCGGTATTCACAGCCATCCTGATGGTCCAATAGCTGGAGCTAAAGCTTTCAGACAAGCGATAGATGCTGTAATGGAAGGGAAAAATGTAAGGGACGTCGCGAAAGAGAAAAAAGAATTAGGCGTTGCTCTTGGTGTCTGGGGAACCGGAAAAACACAATTAATTGAATAAACAAATATTATTTTTATTTTATTTTTATATAAGAATCCTTTAGAAGCACTCTTATTTTTGGATCAAATTCATTTGAGCCAGTTTCATTTACAACATCATTTCCTCGTAAGTCTAAATATTCTAGGTTTGTTAATCTTTTTAAGTAATTTAAATTCTCTTTCTTACTTATTTTGTTATTAAATAGGACTAAATGTGTTAAATTTCGTAATTGGATTAAATCTTTGACATCTTCGATTATATTATTTGAGAGATCAATTTTTTTTAAATATTTTAGATGATTCAGACCTATAATTTCTGAAAATGATTTAATATTGTTTTTCCATCCAAAAGGAGTGCCTTTGACTTCATATTCTAAATAATCTGATAAATCTAGTTCACTAATCAATCCATTTTGAGGATCTATTTCAAAATAAACATTTAAATATTGCTTTATCAAATTAGTTATTGTTAAGTAATTTATCAGAATTTCTGTTAATTCATTATTAGAAAAATAATCAATTTTCTTGGTTTTTAACAATTTTTTAATTACTTTTTTAAATTTTTTATTTTCAACCTTTCTTTCTTTATAGAGATACTTATTTTTACTTATTTTCTTTATTTCATTAAGTAAAACTAACTTAGATTCAGGAGTATTTATTTCTTCTAATGAATGGAAAATAGTGATCAAACATTCATAATCTGTTTCATGTTTTATAGCCCATTTCATAGGGTTAATAGCTTTTTCTAAAAATCTATTCTTCAAAAGTTGTGCGGCGGCATTTCTAATATTTTGATTTGAATCAGAGACAAGGAGATTTTCTAAAAAATTAAAAAAATTGTCGTTAATTAAACCTATTCTATCTAAATTTATAACCGATTCCAATCTAATATTATCATTCATGCTATTATCAACTAAGGAAGTAAGGAGGTTGTATGCTGTTGTTTGACTTATGTTTTTATCCTTAAAATCCCTATAAATCTCTTTAGGAGTTAAGACCATTATTTTTATTAGCAAGTTAAATATAATAAATGTTAGTTATAAATATTTGAAATTTTATTATTTTCATAATATTTTCTAAGGGATATTAAAATGTTAAAAAGAACAAGATGTATGGTTTTAAGATTATTAGCAGTATCTTTGTTGTTTGTCCTAATATTTTTTGCTCTGAATACTCAAAATATAACAGCAAACAAAATTTTTACTGCAAATGGTGAAAGTCAATCCTATTCTGGAGATTATGAGGGAGATCTTTCAATTATGTACTTTGAGCAAGATTGGAATTCCTCAATGTGGATTAATGCGAGTTCTAGTACGAATATGATACCATATAATAATTCAATTCTTGGCAATGAATATAAAGTTAGAAGCTTAGATATAAGAGCTAATAATATGATTAATACTTCAAGTATAGGTTATTATAAAATAGCAGAAAACACTTCTAATCAAATAGGTTTAGCACCATCCTACAAATTTGCTCAAGAGTTTACTGCTCCAGAATTATTGCGTATTGATGAAATTATGATTTATGTAAATTTTATACTCCTTAGACCATGTTATTTTGACATTTTCATATTTGATGAATATCTCCGAGAAGAAATTGATTTTGCTTGGCATTTTGAGGCTGGAGTTATCGTTAATAAGTGGATTTCTGTAAATCCAGGTTCAAATACTCTGTTACCGGGGGAAAAATATAATATTGTATTAAGGGTATGGTTTTCACCAGGTGGTTATAATGAGACATTTAACTATTGGAAAGCAGAAAGTTATTCAAATTCCAGCTCTAATAAGGGCGTTACAAGGCGATTTGATGGATTTAATTGGATTCGCATACTAAATGATAATACTGCTGATATGTTATGTAATTTTTCCTATACCAGAGTTATTCATCCAGCTGATGTTGATCTTAAATTTATTATTAATAATGAAACTGTAATTCCACATTATCAAATAATCCCTTGGGGATCTGGTGGATACGAAGCATTCATATCTTATACGTTTGATGCTCCCTTAAGTCAAAATATTAATGTTACAGTTGTTACTAACCAGACTATTCCTACACTCAATGTAGAGATTAATATTTACTATATTTTTTTAATAAATGCAAGTGGAGAATATAGTGCTAATGAAAATAGAATTGAATGGACGATAAAATATCCTTATGAAGATATACCATTTGGGTGGCCACCACCCCTATTTCTGTTTGAAAGTGACTGGAGTTTTATAAAATTTTATGATCCTCATGACGTAGAAATGAGTGACGTTTATTTCGGACCAATTTCATTATATAATAAATCATATTTTGGAATAACAATATTTTTTGGTCCTCCCTTAGAAGCAGGTAATTATACAGCTATTTTTCATTCACCAAATTATTGTCATTCTATAATCAGTAAAGTTAACAC
>JAEOTH010000202.1 GCA_016839915.1 Promethearchaeota archaeon | reverse complement strand
TTGATCCTTTTGAAAAAGATGGATATATTTAATATCTAATATTCTCATTCACTCTCCAGTTTGAATTATTGTTTATTTATAAATTTCAGAAAAATTCGCCACTCACAGATTTAAAATAATTTTTTATTAATAAATATCCTATCCAATTATAAGACAAAAATTAAGAAAAATTAGTAATGATGTCCGCTCAAATTTGGAATCAATATCTTGGTAGATTCCTTCTAGAAAGCGTCTATTACTCACACCTAAAAAAAATATTCATATGTCTATTACGTCATAATTTACCATAATAAATCATACAAGGTTGAAAATAAGATGGTTGATAATGATAAAATTAATATTAATGAAGATAAAATCAATAAAACCTTTAAAATCAACGAATATTTATCCTTAAGATTAGAAAATAATGAATCTATAATTTATGTAAAAGGTAAAAGGTTTATGCATTGTAAATACCTTTTATTGAACCTTCCTCTAGAAAAGGTCACATCTGTCGAAGATCTCCAGTCAATTGATGAAATGGCTGATAGTCTAGACTCATCCTTAGAACGGTTTTTCTTCAATGAACATAATCCAAATATTCCTCCTGAAGTAGAGTTTTGGGGGCACTGTTCTAACTTACAAGTGTGGTACGAAAATAATTATAACACGGGATTACTTCACTCAAATCTTTCTTTTCCTTTGCTTAAAGCACTTACAGACGCGGGAGATCCTCAAGCCCAAAAGATGTTTGCAGATGAAATTGCCAAAAGATTTGATTCCGAATATCTCCCTGTGATGTTATATCTAATTGTAAATGGGTATTTTTCATATTTAACTCTAGATCAGATGGAATCTCTAGAATTTTTTCATAAAATGGCAGATCCGGAATTGCTTCAAAAGATAGGTTCAGAAATTAAAGCTAAAGATGTTATGTTTCAGGCTTTCAAAGACTATCTTCTTAATAAAAAATCAAAAACAGTGAAAGAATTGTTATCTAAAGCTGTGATGTTAAGAATTTTTGAGTTAGAAGATGAGATTGATGAAATGTTTGAACTTGGAATGAAGAGTTTCCCTAATAATGAAGAGCTCATATTTGGATATATTCGAGATCTAAATCAAAGAGGTAAACACCGTAAAGCAATCTTGTTTTTGGAAAATCTTGTAAAAAGAGTGGATAATAAACCTATCTATTGGAACGGATTAGGTTTAGCATATATGAATCAGAAAGAGTTTCAAAAGGCATTAAGAAGCTTTAAAAAATCCTGGGAATTAAAGCCAGAAGAACCTCTTACAAAATTGCAATTAGCTGAAGCCTATCATGCAACTAAGCAACCTGTAGAGAGAGATCAAATAATAGAAGATCTACTAAAAGTGAAAAATTTAAATCCAATCATCTTACGTGAAATTGCATTATTCTGTAGTACTATTGGCAGAATAGAATATTTTAAAACCATCTCAAAACAAGTATTATCCCTTATTCCTTATGATGTCGAATTATGGTTCGAGTTAGGGGTGGTCTATAGAGAAATAAAAAAAATCTTACTTGCTCGTCGTTGCCTTAAGAAGGTAATAAACTTGAGTAATGATCCATACCTCAAATCAGAAGCTTACAATGTTTTAGGTCTTTTATATTTCGAAGAATCATGGAATTTTACGAAAGCGCTTGAAAGTTTGGAAAAATCAGTAGAATTAAATCCATATAATCGATCAGCATGGATGAATCATTCACCAATATATCTTGGAATGCTTGATTTAACACGCAGTCAATTCTGTATGGAACTTTCTCAAAAAGTAGGGGAAATCTCGAATGCAAAGCAATCTGGAAATGAAGACCAGCTTAAAAGATTAGAAGAAGAATTTCAAGCCCTGAGAAAACAGTATGAGGATGCTCCCTTTAAATGTTTGTCTTGTGGAACAGAAACCCAAGAAAGGCTGGAAGTATGCCCCTCTTGCGGTCTTGATTTTACTCTCGCTTTTAAAGATAATATTGAAAAGAAAAGGCAATGCATTTATCCTATTAAATGTAATGTGCTTGGTGATTTAAACCTCAGTCTCGAAAAATTGTCGAAAATTTCCGATGAATTCAACAACCAAAAAGGAGATTCCTTTAATTTTACAGTTCCTAAAGAATTTCTTCCTACTGAACAAGGACTTATTAAAATGTTCCATCCCGCTTTAAAAATGGGACATAGATATGGTGCAAAATGTCTTACCCTAAGTCATGATGAAAAATATATATTTAGTGGTTCCCATGAGTTAAAAATTTGGGATTTTGAAAAAGCTTGTCATATAAGAACTTTATATGGAGAGGGAGGGGGATTTCATGGATTTACCTGTTTTTTGATGCATGATGATGTGTTAATTAGTGGATCTGGAGATGGAGTTATTCGCTTCTGGAATTATAACACAGGAGAACTATTAAATGTCTTAGAAGGTCCTTTAGTTGGTAATATACAATTTATAGAAGTTGAAAAAATGATAATCTCTCCAGATAATCAATATCTCTATTCTTTTCTCTATTTAGAAGGAGGATTTCTCGATATATCAAAACGAATTGAAGTGTGGAATTTAGACACTAAAGAGTTAGTAAAAATAATTGAACCGGGTATTGAAAGTTTTTATCATATAGAACTAACCCCAGATGGAAAATTTCTAGTAGGGGTGGCAGATTGGGAAAAGATCGGCATAGTGGATACTTCCAATGGTCAAATAAAACAAATTTTTGATAATCTAACTGAAGAACCCGAATACGATGATATGGAACCCGATTCATTACATCATTGCGTTGTCTCTCCTGATGGAAGTTATATTTTTGTGGATTCTGAATATAAACATCTTAAAAAAATTGAATTCACAACAGGAAAAGTGCTTGCTTCTGGAGAATGTTATGCAACCTTATTAAGATTATCTCCAGATGGGAGATATCTTACAAATGGTAAAGAATTATATAGCACAGATACATTGAAAAAAGTCCTTGAGTTTAAACGTCCTAAACCTAGAAGAAGGGGTAAGGAGTCCCGGATTGAAGATGCGATATTTACAAAAGACAGTAGGTATTTAATTACAACTTCTGATTCTATTCGAATAATTGATGTGGAAAGCGGGGAGGTTATTAACACTATTGAAGAGATTAGATATGGAACAAAATCCATAATTGTTCAAGATGGTGATGTCTTCAGCTTGGTAAATGATAAGTTTTTTCGCTGGAATTTAAAGGATGGTATAACTGTTGGTAAGGGAAAACCACGAGGAGAGACTAATGATGGATTTTATGCTCCATTTACAGGAAATAATTTAATTACTACTGTTTTTATGGATAAATATGCGGGAGATCATGAGAATGGAGGGATACATATATGGGATGGCAAAACTTTTGAACATCTAAAACATCTAAGACATTTCTGGTTTGGAGGGGTTGATAGAAACGGGAAGTATTTTGGATTAAAAGAAAGTGAACTCCCTGGAAATATGACGTTAATCTTAAGCTTCCCTGAAGGAAAACACATTAAACAATTAGAAATCCACCCAGAATGCGGACAATATTTGGCTATATCCCCTACTGAACCAAAATTTGCAAATAGTTCACGGGATAATAAAATTCGTATATATAATTTTAAAACTGGTAAATTAGAAACTACCATCAACCTTCCTAATGAAGTTCGAAATCTCAAGTACAGTCCAGACGGAAAATATCTTGTGGGGAGCGCAAGCGGACGTTATTCCCAAAATTCATTTAGTATTTGGGATGCTTATACAGGTAATGAACTATTTAAGAAGATTGGCTATTCAGCAGACTGTTTTGGTTTCTCTGAGGATAGTCATCTTCTGGCCACAGGATCATCAATGGGAGTAACAATTTGGGACCTAAAGAAAAATGTCTCTTATGGCCCCTTACAACATCCAAATAGTGTAAACCAGGTCATATTTATGAATAAGAATTCACAGATAGCTACTTCAGATGATTATGGAAACGTATATATCTGGGATTATTCTCACTGTCCAGAAATGGAATTTGAGGGGTTGAAGAAGACAGGCACAAAATATGAAATGGAGGATTTAGAAGTGATAGGAGCCAAATATAGTAGCTCCTTTGAGAAGGACAGATTAGTTAAAAAAGGTGAATACAGTCAATTATTGAAATTGTATAGTCATCATACCATTATCCCTGAAGAATTATTTAGTATTGGATATTGCTATTACCGATTAGGTAAAATTGAAAAAGCGTTAGAATTTACAGCAAAAGCCTTAAATTTACGATCCAACGATGTTGATATTAAATTACTCTACCTTCATCTAATGATTCAACTTGGAAAGTTAAATGAGGCAGAAAACCAATATTTTGAGCTACTTCAAGAATTAGACAATTCTTTCCCGGATTTCAATCGCAAAAAAAAAGAGTGGAAAAAATGGATTTTTAGTAATTTGGGATTGTTGTATGTAAAGAAAAAGAATTATAAAAAAGGATTAATGTATTACCAAAAAGCGTTAGACATCGACAGGAATTTCTTCGTCTCTCTTGTACGTATAGGTCAGTTATATAAAGAAAAAGGAGGGAATAATGAAGCTTCGGAATACTTTAACAAAACTGTTGACCAAATAGAATTATTTAGATTAAATGATGAGAGTATGCTCTTATTAATTGGTGAGATTTTTGAGGAGATTGGTGAATATGACTTTGCCTCGAAATTATATAATAAAGTATTGGATTTAGACGAGAATCACGTGTTTGCTAGAGAAAAATTAAGCTTGCTAATCGAGTCTAAAAAACAAGATTTAGATACTAAAGTTTTTGAAGAATTGAATGATAATATTGAGATTTTAGATTTCTCTAATACAGAAATTGTTCATGTACCAGAAAAGATAAAAAATTATATTAAATTGAAAACGCTAAATTTGTCACACAATAAAATAATCGATATTCCTGAAGAATTATTCTCTATGAAGGGTATAACACATTTAGATTTATCCAATAATAGATTGAGACACCTATCAGATAAAATCGGGGATTTAGTAAATCTACAGATGCTAAATTTATGCAATAACCAGTTAAGAATGATACCAGATTCGATATATTCGCTCAAAAACCTCAAGACCTTAAATATATCAAATAATCCAATTAATCATATTTCCGAACAAATATATAATTTGAAGAATCTAAAGTCTTTTAGTTATGGTTATGACTCATTAGAAAAGGTTATATCACCTAATATAGGTTTCTTACCAGACTCAGTTGAAGAACTGTCATTAACAGTTTCGAGTACTACTCAGATACCAGAGAAAATTAGCAAACTAAAAAATCTAAAACATTTAATCCTAAATATGGGTCTAGTATGGGAATTTCCTCCCTCCTTTTCTGACCTTAATTCTTTAGAAACTTTGGAATTAAATTTTAAGTATGAAGAAAAATTATGGCCTTCAATATTAAACTTAAAATCTTTAAAAACTTTAATCCTCCGATTTTCTCATGATAGTTTCTCTTTTGCATCTCAAGAAGAAAAATTAGAGTTAAAAGAAATTAAGGAAAAGCTTATCAATAAGGGTGTGAATATTAAAAAGAATCCTCTTTATAGTTTTCTCGAGGAAGATACGCAAGAAATTGAATTCAAAAGGAAATTTTCCAAGGATGAATTATATTACTTTCCAAGAGATGTTGAGGATATAGAAGAAAAGTCGATTGGTTATTCGGTTGAGAAAACTCTTCATTTGGATAAAAGTTATATTAAAGAGCAATATGAAAAAGCACCTCAATTTGGTAATTATATTTTAGACTATGGTATATATCTTCTAGAAAATGGTAAGTTGGTAAAAGCAGGATCTATTTTAAGTGAAGTTTGTGGGTCAGAGAATTTTGATAACACCTGGCCATATGCATTATTTCAAAAAGCAAGAATAGCCGCAATTCTTGGTGAATTCGATTTTATGATACAATTTTTAAGAATGGCATTTGTAGAAGCGGTGGTTTTTAAGGATGTATGTGGAGGGGATGAAAAGCTTAAAAATATGACTATGACCTACTCTGAATTTAAGCAATATCATGATCATCCACTCTTTAAGCAAACAGTTGTTCATGACTACGATAACAAGAAAGATCAAGATGAAATTGATACAAGCATTTTTTAATAGATGGTTATGAACTTATCTTATTGAAATTAAAATATTTGATGCTATCTACTCATCTATATTTTAAAACGGGCATTATCGGTCATTAATATTGGCATCCATTCATGCTATTGAAAAGTCAATAAAAACCAAAAAGAAATTAATCTATTAATTTTGAATAATGATCTCTTGAGACACAGATATTTATCATTCCTTGGCTAGCATTATGATCATAAGAGCAACTGATAAGATAATTTCCTTGTGGTGAGATTTTAACATTATTTACATAACCCCATCCGTCTCCATTTTTCCAGAATAGAGTCTGTAAGAGTTTGGATGTATTGAAATCCCAGATTTTTACCATTGAGGGTTTATCAATAACACCAAAAGAAATAATGGCTATTATCTGTTTCCCATCAGGGCTAATCATTGATGAATAAGGAAAACTTTCAAAGTAATCCGCTCCAAGTGTTTTCAGAACGTCCCCGCTTAAAAACTCCCAGACTTTGATAGTTTTATCCCATGAATTACTAATTACATATTTACCATCAGGATTAAAGGAAGCATTAGTTATTCCACACTTATGTTCTTTAAAGGTATGAATTAATTCACCAGTTTCAATTTCCCATGTTTTTATAGTGGAATCACTTGATGCGCTTATAAGATATTTACCATCTGGCGAACATTTTAAAGAATGCAGTTCATCTTTATGGGGTTTCTCTATCTGATGAATCATATCTCCTGTTATAATATCCCAAATACTAATAGTGTTTACACCACTTATGAGATATTTATTACCATCGGGAATGGTAATATAATTTTTATAATCTGTAGAATGACTACTAGGATCATGTATTTCTGTGATTAAATCTTCAGTCTCATAATTCCGTATCATAATAGTGTCTCTAAGTGAATAATAATTTTTATAATTACTAGCACAGCTGGCAAAATATTTTCCATCTGGAGATAGTGTCACTACTTCTATCTTTTGACCTTTTTTATGACCTTCGAACTCCTTTATGATTTTTCCTGTTTTTAATTCCATAAATTTTATAAGATTATCGTTTGCACCAAAAACCATATACCTATCATCATAAGTTATGAAAAATGGAGTATGTGAATTAATATCTTCTTTTAGAGTTTTAAATTTTAAATAATAATTACTTTTTTTAATATCTGTGTTCCGTTCATATGCTCTTGAAATTATTTTAGAAATTTTTTCTAATGAGTTTTGGATTTTATTGCTTTCTCCTTCATTCAATAATTTTCTAATTTTCATAGATATTACGTCTATATCATCAGAGTGTAGTAAGCCGAAAATGGGTTCATTTGGTTTAGTTAAACTGTATAAGTCTTTTAAAGCCTTTTTAATATTTTCACATTCATTTTCGTAATAATTTGTTTCACCATATACATTTAGTACACTTGGTTTGTATAACCTATGGAAAATTCCGGCTTTCTTGAAGATATCACTAACTTTTACACTTTTAAAGGTTCTTTCTAAATCGTCTACTGAAGTACTTATTTTAAATGTTAAGCTTCCATTAGCTTCATAACAGGTATCGAATCTTTCTGTTTGGTCACCCATTAAATATTCATAATTTTCCGTTTCATAAATTTCTCTCCACACTTCTAACATATCAGAATTATTGAAACGCCTTAAAATCCTTTTTAGATTACCAACGGACAATCCCATATCATTCCGTGAATACTCTGGTAATTTATCAACTTCTTGATAATACTCATCTTCAGTTAGGTATTTTGCTTTTATTATTTTGACTCCATATTCTCCATGTTCTGTCTCTTCTGAACTAAGATTATCTAAAAGCACAGTGTGAAAAAAATCAGTCAATCCTCTTTTAACCATTTCTTCAACTACATGATTTCCATCTGATTGAGTCAATAAGACTAAAGACATTTTACTCTTTTGACCGAAACTTTGCCCATCATAAGATTGAATTGTTCCATCGATCAAAGCAGATCCCACAATAAATATTGCATCATTTTTTCTGATGAATTTTTCTAAATAATAAGCCATTTCACTAGAATATAAAAAATGAATCCAAGATCTTCTGCCCATTTTATTTCAAATTCCCAATTTAATTATAAATATAAGTGATTAAAAAATTAAATACCTTCATTTAGAATTAGATCATGCTTTGTTTTTTTCTCTCCATTCATCAATCATTTTCTTGATTTCTTCAGGATCAGTCGAATCTGTAAATTTTATATCAACTTTACCTGTTGCAATAGCATTCCTGAAAGCCCAGCCCTCACCTTCCTTATCTCCCTTTTTTGCATATACATCCATGAGATCCATCCAACCTTGAACAATATTCGGATTAATATCTAATCCAGTTTTTATAGCATCAATCGCTCTGTCTAATTTATTAGCTTTAGACAATGTTGTTCCCAAATGAAACCATACAGCTGCTACATTAGGATTAATTTTTAAACTCCTTTCATAAGCTTCAATAGCTTTTTTATAATCACCATTATTTACATAAGTCATGCCAAGTCCAACTAATGCATCAAATGATGACGGTTGGAGTTCTAAGACCTTATTATATGCTTTGATCGCTTCTTTAAATTGTTTTGTATCATCTAACGTTGAAGTTAATTGAATCCAAGCATTAAAACGATTTGGATCGAGTTTCACAGTTTTTTGGAATGCGTCGATTGCTTGATTATATTCCTCTTTGGCGACGTGTGTCATACCTAGTGAATACCATGCACTAGGGTTTCTGGAATCCAAAGATAATGCTTTTTTTAGAGGTTCAAGAGCTTGATCATATTGATTATTTTCTAAATATAAATGACCAAGATTAACCCAAATTCGTGAATCATTAGGAATATGCTCCAAAGATCTTCTACATACTTCGATTGCCTTATCTGGTTGCCCTAATGCTCTATAAACAGAACCAAGTAACATCCACGCTTCTAGAAAAGTAGAATTGGTCTTTACTGCATTTTCAAGGAGTTTGATGGCTTTATCAGGTTGTCCTGAAGCCACAAAAGATTGAACTAATCTTTGAAGTTCATACGGATCATTATTCATTGATTTTTAGCCTTTTTTTTAATAATGATATTTATTTTTGTCTTAATCTAATATTTATTTCATTGTATTTAAAGTCAATTCTCCAGCATCTTTGCCACTTTTAATGACAATAAATACATTCATACTATTTCTTTTTAATTCTGTATACAATCTAAGAATTGTTATCATTTTCTTCATCACTATCTTCTTCGTTACTTTCATCTTCATTAATATATCTTTGAAGGAAACCCACTACTTTCTCGATATCTTCAGAAAAATGAGTTTAACATATTATTTATTGAAATACATATATAATGAAGAAACTTACCACTCCCGCTGATACCTGTAATTACAATTAGTTTATTACGTGGAATTGTAACATCGATATTTTTTAGGTTATTTTGCCTTGCTCCTTTTATTATTATTGAGTTTTCGTGCATTATATATTCTACATTCTTTCAATTAAAAATAACAGAAAAATTTCATGCTTTAATCTTATTGGTTTTCTTTATTTCTTTTATTTTATCTCTTAAATAAGCAGCATCTTCAAATCTAAGTTCTTTTGCTGCCATGAACATTTTATCCTCAAGATATTGAATGATAATATCCAAATCACCTTCTTTTTCCAGTTGATTAATTTTATCTTTTACATTTTGTTTTAGTTTTTTAACTTCTCTGTCTTTGAATCCTTGTTCTTCTGATAGAGACTTTAAAATGTTTTTCTTAATGGTTTGAGGAGTAATATTATTTTCTTTATTAAACTTCATTTGTTTATTTCTTCTTCTATCTGTTTCTTCAATTGCAGCTTTCATAGCTGGAGAAATCCGATCT
>JAEOTH010000201.1 GCA_016839915.1 Promethearchaeota archaeon | reverse complement strand
TTCCATAATCCATATAATTTATTTCTTTAGAAAATCTATGTCTATAAATTGAAATTTTCTTCTTATTTCTTAGTTCTATTTTTTTCTTAATTATCTTTTTTAGATTTTTTAGTTTTCTCATTTTTTTACTTTTCTATTTAGAAATGTTAAATTTTACAATTACCAATTAGGACATTTAAATATCTGTATAATCCTTTATATTATTAATCATAAAATTTTTTATCTTGGCATTTAGAAAAAAGACTTCGTAATTTAGAGACTGAGAAGCAATTATTAGAAGCTGAAAGAATACGATTAGAACAGGAATTACATAGTTTACGAAACGAAAATGAGAGGTTAAAAAGCGGTAATTGAGTGGTTGTTCTATATTACCTACTATTTAATAAAAATAGGAATTGAGCCTTCAGAATTCATTCATGTAGATTTCGATAGAATACCAAATTTTGAATTAAGAAAAAGAGTTTACAAACCTCTTTAGCCTAATCTAAGTTTTTAAAAAAAAAGTGAGTAAATTTAAATTATATTCAATTCTCAATAAAGAAAATATTGAGCGGACCTATGGGGAACCATAATTCCAGAACCGTATAATAATGTCAACTAATAAAATTATATGAAACCAGCAAAAGTTGCAGTTGCTTTTACGAATCCAATCCACCCAGTTTTAGTTACTGGTCTAATCAGAATCAATATTCGATTCGATAGACTATCTTGGGGGTCTATATAATTTGGTGCTTCAAATTTAATAAATAGAGAACCTTCTGGATCGTATTCCGATACATTCGTATTTAAAGGATCACCCCATTCAAAATCTTTATAATGGGTATATCCAGTAAAAGTTTGTACTTTAGGACGAGTATTTAGATTGGCTCGAGATCTTAAAACTACACGTAGAGTAACTTCAAGATTATTTGGCAATCCTGGTCTGGCCATAAAGCCGATCTCAAAACAGCTATTACGAGCATATTGTTCGATTGGAAAATCGCCATTAGAAGCGTGATCAAATCCAATAACCATCACATTATCTTGATGCTGTTTCGCTAATGATGTAGGTAATGTATTTATATAATCAGCATGACTAAAATGAGCTCCAAAGGCTCTAATCCACGCATAATACTTTCCGGCAAGACTTGCTACAGGAATCAATGGAGTTAATGTAAAAGTATATTCATCGAGAGTCATAATTCTCCTCCTCCACTTGAAGATTCTTTATCGGTTAGTTCCATTCCCTCTTTGATAAGTTCAAGTAATTCATCTAAAAACGCCTTTCCATCTGGATCTTTCCTCATCATTTCCTCCAACTTCTTTTGTGAGGCTTCAATAAATTTTCTTGACAAAAAAATATCCTCTTTTTCGATTTTTCTTTCCATTTTTTCCATATTTATCAACAAATTTTTTATATTTTTTGCATATCAAAAATTGACAAAAAAGTATATATACTTATTTGTAAAAGAAGTTTTTTTAACTCCCTTTTTTAACAATTTTATAACAAGAAATTGTTAATAAACGTAAAGAATCTTCTAGAAGTGAAATTTGTAACCTACTTAGTAATAGGAATAATCAACTACTATAACTTCAGGAAATTTTTGCTTTAATAAAAAAAAGGAGATGATACTATGGTAGAGTCAATAGAAGAGATAGTCATCATAACCGAATATCCATGTGATATTGATGTTGATGCCGAGTTTTATAATCCTCTTCCTGATTATGTGCCAAATGTAGGAAATAAAAAATTGGGATTTCTAACTAAATGTTATAATAATAGAAATTAAACCTAAAATGCTAGTAAATGCAATATATATTTTATACGAAAAAGGATAAATGAATATTGGCTCGTCCAAGAAATTTAATAGGAATTCTAACTTACTTCTTTCATTCTCGGGTAAAACCTCCTTATTATCTACGTGTCTTTTAAGTCTTAATTCATACGTGTGTCGGATTTTTTTTGTATCACGGATTCTATGGTATAACCACGCCAAAGTATGAAAAAAGATATAACCGTTAATCATAAAAAATATTTGTACTAGGACCATTATTCTAAGAAATACAACAACTTCTATCACAGATATATTAACAAGAAACACCGCAATTGGTATATAAATAGCATATAATAAGATGTATAATTCTAGATGAATATAGAAATCTAAAAACTCTGATTTAATTAGATCGGGATCGTACAAATCAATGATAGACTTTTCTAATATTTTCACATCAGAATAATACGGGTTAAACCAATGTTCATCTGCTAACTTTAACTCATCTAAAATCTTATTAAAAATTAGGAACCTAATTTTCTTTCGCTCCATTTTTGGAGGTTTAATTAAGAATTTTACGTACAACAAAATAGCAATAAAAATAATTAGTACGCTAAAAGTTGAGACTAAATTTATAAAAAGATATTCATGAAATACATAGAGAGTAAAAATGGGAAAAACAATATAAAGTAATAGTTGCAAAAGCATTTTTATATTATTTTTTATTCTAACCCATTTTTTAATATAATTATTCTCAATAACAAGCAGTGGGATTTTAGTTGATGATTTTGGTAGTTTCCTTAATCGATTATGACTAACATTAAGAGAAATTAATTTGGGGAGCATTCCAATACATTCTGGTAATCTCTCTAATTCATTGTATGCAATATTAAGATCAGACAGTTTGGAAAGGTTACAAATAGATCTGGGTAATTCTTTAAGCATATTATAACTTAAATTAAGGTTTGTCAAATGTATCAAATCTCCGATAGATTCAGGTAGCCTTCTAAGATTTTTCGAACCTAAATCAATTTGGCTGATATGTCCTTCTTTTACTGAAAATATAGGAGGCTCCCCAATTGATTTCTCCAAATCTTTAAGCACTGATACTTCTTCTTCTGAAATTTGTGATATGTCTTCCATATGTGATGCATTATTATGTAATTTATTGATTAATTAAAGATGCTCATTAATTTATACTTTATACAAAAGAGTAAGAAAAAAATAAGAGAAAGTAAATAAACCGCAAGAAAATGGAAGGATATTTCGGGAGACTTTCTTATGAGAGGTTTATAATTTGATAAATAAAATTACACTTTTATTTAAAGCAAAAATTTTAAACTTCAAGGGAAAAACTATTTATACTTCAAATTCTATTTCTATCTTGACAAAATAGGAATACCAAATTCAAGTATCCATACGTATACGATTTACAACGACAAAATCTAAACTATGACTCCTGCTACTACCCTGGATTTTTGTCTTTTGGTAGTGTGTAAACGCGCACTCTGATTTCGCCCTCCTCCCCCTATTTTGTTTCCGACCTTGGGTTTAGGTCTTGGTCTATAATATCCTTTTTAATATTTTCAAAAACTAAGTAATCTTATTATTAAGTCGATAAATTAATTCCCACTCCATTTTTTAAATGGAAGAAATTGGATGAAACCTAAAGTACATACTCATTTAAAAATTATGCATATGAAAAATAGGATATACATCGAGAAAGAAGTCTTAGATAAACATTTACTTATATTCATTTGCTTAACTGTAATTACCATCCTTTATATCCCTTTTATCTCCACCTTTTTTCACGAATTAGGTCATTTTATTAGCGCAAAAGCTTTTGGTTTTTCCGATGCCAGATTAATTGTATACTATCCTTTTGGAGGACTGACTATTTTTGATTTTTCTTGGTCTCTGCCTTTTAATGATCCTCAATGGGTTCAACTTAAAATAATTACTATCGCAGGGAGTTTATCAGGGTGTCTGTCTATGGGATTAATAAATATTTTAGTAACCTTTTATAAAAAAATTCCATTTTCTGCGTCTCTCCCTTTATTTGTCTCAACTTTAACTATGATAATTAAAGATATTTGGTATTGGTTTAGTGGAGTTAATAGTGGATCATATACCTATGATGCATATAACTTCATAAATATCCCCCCTCAAGTTAATCCAGTCGTTGTACAATATTTTACCATATATTTTGGTGCTTTAATTTTAATTCTTTTGATTCTTGGGCTAGTATATAGGATTAAGGAAATTACAAAAAAATATACATTTACAAAGAGCAAAAATCAAAAGAGAATTGATTTACCCTCTTTTAGTCTTTTATATCTAATATTGATGTTTTCAATAATTATAATTTTTATTGTTTACACAAGACCATTATTTTCTCTATCTATTCCGTAATTAATTAAATTGAAAAAATTAAAAATGATTTTTTTTAAAAAAAAGCTATAGATATTTAGTTATAAAAATAAGAGAAGCGATAAAAATGGTAAATACCCACAGAAAAATGTTTTTTGGTCAGAATGTAGGTATGATGCTCCAGAGTCCTTCATGGCATGATCCATATATTTTCTTAACCTTTATCCAAAAAAAAGAGGATAATTCATGGGAAAAACCCTCCAGTGGAGAAGGAAAAGTTCTCAAATTATTTAATTGAAAAGACTCTTAAGCATTAATTAAACTAAGAATGGAATTAAGAATAAGATTTATTTTTAATATTAGGATATTGATGTTCAGAAAAACTTTATAAAGGGATTTCCGTATAACGTGAAATTTCCCCATATAGAGCTTTCAGGATACATTGATCTTAAGTCTTTTCTCGTCTTGAAGAGAGCGATTGCAATATCATAGCCATCCAATAAATATTTATAAAATATTTTTGAAAAATCAAAAGATATTCGATCCTCTAAACTCCAATTAGTTGCTAGTATTGATCCCGCTCCAGCTACAAACAAACTTTTAATAATACTAATTGGTTCATTTATTTTACTGCTTATTCCTTTTGAACTTTCACACGCATCAACGAAAATAAAAGGGAAATCTTTTAATTCTAATTGAGAAATTTCATATAAGTTCATTACATCCAATGTATCTTTATCGTAAAATGAAATACCTGTAAGCTTTGGATTAATTCCAAATATATCATACTGAGCATGTCCTGAAAAATGAATGAGGTTAAAATTCATTCGATTAATTAGTTCTTTAAATTCTGATTTAGTGGCTGTTTCTTGTTCTCTTGTAATGAGTTCTATAGGAAGATTTTGTAAGTAATATGTGATCCATTGTTTTTTATTCTTATCAAATAACAAGTTTTTATCAGGAAGATTATAATTAGGATTAAAGAAGATTAAAAAATTTTTATCCATAAGAGTCGGGCTTTTTTTTAATAAGTAAGAAAAAAGATTAAGAGATAAATTTTGTACTAATGGAATCTTAAGGCTTACATCTTCTAAGATTTCCCACGGAATGGAGAAAAGAAAATCGTGGGGGATGATAATTAAGGCATTGAATGAATTCAAATTTTCAAAAAGCATATTTGGAAGCGACATTCTAAGCTTATCTTTAAGCTCATTCAATTTTAAAGGTTTAAGAAAATAATTTGTTAATACACTACTCTCAATGTGATGGAAATCTCTTATCAATTTTAGGATTTCATTCTTATGAAAATTTTTGATTTTAATCAAGTCCACTGCCTCATTTGACCATCTTAAAATATAAAAATTGTTATCAATCTTTTGATGATTTTCAATAATAATCATGTACCAAATTATGATATTATATTTCTGTATGATTGATTCTATTTCGGTGATAAGATTTTCGCTTCTTTCGTGAGTATAAATAATTCCTCGTGAATATGTTTTTTCTCTAATTTCTTCGATGTAACTGTTTATTTCTATTAACAATTCATTAAACTTTTTTTTCAATACATTCGAAACAAAATCGTCTATGTTTCTCTCTTCAATCCTGTGTTTCAAAACAATTGCTTGTTTTTGTTTCTTATCTAATTCTTCTTCCAGGTAATTGATACGTTTATTCATTTTCCTTTCTAAATTCTTAGTATCCCCTTCTCTCTCTATAACATCTTTCTTTACTTCACTATATTTCAAGCTATTTAGAATTTCTTGAGATCTATTATCTTCAAGATTTATTAATAGTTTCATTAAGGTGTTTTTATTATTGGTTTCTTTATATTCATTCAGATATAAATCAAGAATAAATTTATGAGGAGTCGTCTCAGAACTTCTGTAGAGATTTCTTAATTCCTCTGATTTGATCAAGAATACTGATTCATTAAATAGTTGTTTTGCTTGTTGAAGTGAAGCCTCCGCTTTTGAGATCTTGTGCATCTTTCCATAAAGACGACCAAGATCTATTAATGAGAGCCTAGTTTCTTTACGAAAGAAAAACCGTTTGCTGTTTTTTAATGCTATTCGAAATTTTACTAAAGCTTTTACAAATTGTCCTTGTTTCATATAACCTTCCCCAATATACCTATGTATAAGTGTATAAGAATGAAGTTCCTTTAATTCAATGCTTAATTCAATTGCTTTATTATATAGATGAAATGCATCATCATACTCATTTTTTTTTAACTTGATTAATCCTTTATGCATAATTGCATTATTGATACCCTTATTTGAACCTAACATTTCGGATTTTTTATGTAATCTATTGAACAATTTTAATGATTTATCTAACCTGTCTTTCTTGAGAAAGATTTGACCTATATGGCTAAGAGAGACTAGTTCTTGCATCCAATCCCCCATTCGCCTACTCATTCTTAATGATTGATAAAAGTAAGGTATAGCCTGATCCATATTATTTAATTCAAAATACGCTGTACCAATTTCCAAGAGATATTTTGTTAATTGATTAGATTTTGAGGATCTTATAATCGCTCTAACACTCTTTAAAAGGGATATCATGCTTTCGAAATCTCCCCTCATTTTATGAATAATTCCAATTTGAGATACAGCATTTAATTCGTAAATTTTATAAGAGAGTGAATTAAAAATATCTTTAGATTGTTGAAAATGCTTAAGAGCTAAATCATAATCGCCTTTCCATTTATATATTTCCCCTAAATTGAGATATAGCATCCCTTCAAGAATTTTATTTTCATTTTTTTTCGCATCTTGAATAAAATCCTCAAGTAATGAAATAGCACCATTAAGATCATTTCTCCAATATCTTATCCCTATTAAATTGAAAATTGACTTATCAAGATGCTCAAGTATATTACCTTGTTTCGCATAATCAAAAGCTTTAAGAAAATAGTCTTCAGCTTGATCATATTCTTTAAATCTTTGAAATATTAAACCTAAATTTATAGAATTTGCTACTATTAATTCATCATCTTTTAAATCAACAAGAATTTTCTCAACTTTCTTAAATATTTGGAAAGCAAGTTTATTCCGTTTAAAATCATATAAAGCATAACCTTTATTAGAAAGACATCGAGTATAGTCGAGTTGTAATTCCTTTTGTCTATAATTCTCAAGGCTTATGTCGTAATTCTTCAGAGCACAATTCAAATCGTTAATTGCAAGGAAATAATCAGCAATTTTTTCTCTTAATCGGGCGTATCCTATTGCATTTTTCGATGGAGAAGCCAAATATATTGCTTGCTTTATGAGAGAATTACATTCCTTGAGATTAATCATCTTTAGATTTATTTCCATTAATCCTAACAAACATTCAAGTAACTTCTCGTCATTTCCCTCTTTTTCTAATAAGCTCTTAGCTTTTTGATATTTACCTAAGGCTTTCAAAACCCACCCTCTACTTTTATAACATATGCCCATATGTATAAGAATTTTGGGAACTTCTGAAGCCAATTTTAATCTTTTAACAATTTTAAGACTTATATTAGAATTGATTAATGATTTTAAATGTTCTCCTAACCAATAATATACTATTGCTTTTTTAAAATAACAGACAGATAATTTTTTTTCAACATTCTCAATATTTAAAGATGGATTTTTTCTAAGATCAATAAGAATCTGTTCACTTAAGAAAAGTTCTTCTAAAGCTTTATCGGGATTCTTCATTTTAATGAAATTTCGAGCCTTATAAAGGCGGAATACAGCTATATTAAAGGACTCTTTTTCTAGTTGTGATAATTCAATACACATATCAAGAAAATTATTAGAATCCTTGTAATTGCCATTTTCAGTTTCTCTTTGTGCCTGTTTAAAAAATAATAAAATTTTCATTCTAATTTCCATTTCATTCACTTATCAGTAATTCTTACCCTAGATTCTTCCTAAAATTATTAAAAATGTTTAAATTTATCGTATAAAAACTCAAAAACAGGTTTTAGCGTTTCATACCATTTCTCATCTATTCTCCTTTCGCGCATTTCATTAATAAGGTGAATTTGATTCCTAAAATCACGTAAATAAGATTGAACTATTTCCCATCTTTTTTTTTCATTCATGAAATCAGTTTTAATGGCATAATTCACAAGTTCCGAGAATTTATAATAACGTTTCTTACCATACACCGAACTTAATTCTATATTATTGACAGCATAATATCTTATTAACAGAAATTCTAAAATTGACCCCATAAGAATTATAGCATATTTGAATTTCTTCTCATATTCAAAACGTATTAGATCTTTTAAGCTCTCTTTAAATATTTCTTTCTCTTTATAATCGTATAAGAATTGATTTAACTTGCCTAGATCGATATCTAATGTTTCTTTATTAGTTTTCTCTTTGAATTCTTCATAATTATCATCTGGAAGGAAATTAAACTCTTTTTCGATTAATTTCTGATCTTTGTCATACAAAAGAAAAAAATCAGCAATTTTTCTCATTACTCCTTGTAAAACATCGTCTAATTCAGATTTATATATTGTAATTGTTAAGGTAGTACCCCAAAAGTTAGTCGATTTGTATGTTATTTTATCTCGTTCTGTCCATTTGATTATTTTTCCTATAGGATCTGTGATATATTCTAATTTCTTGTTGAGTCTCTCAAGAAAAAATTTAGAAGCATGCTTCAATACATTTTTTCGGATTTTACGATATGGTAATCGAAATTCTTTATCATCATATCCTTCTAATTCTGCATTGATCCAATATAAAACACTTAAATAGTTATTATTTTTAGAGATTTTTTTAATTAATTTTAGATTTTCTACTATTTTATCTTTCTTATAGACATCTTTTTTAACATTATCTAAATCAAGGGAGTTTCTTTTCATATGGTATTGATTTTTGACTTTTTTATACTTAATATAATAATTTTAAAATATAATTCTAACTGCTTTATTGAAATTTCACTGAAATTCAAATATGTTATAATCCTTATGCCTTCAGCTGTGACGGGGATTTTAATAATACTTGAAAGGCAAAAACGGCACACCATAAATCATCTCTTTCATTGTATTGAAATATTAAACAATTCTCAGGCACTGATGCTCTGATAACATCATTTTTAATCCCTTCTCTTTTATCGGTAATTAGAAGAATTCCATATTTACTCTGTTGCCCACCCATATATCTTCTAATCTGTGAATAATATTTTTTATATTGCTCTTCTAAAAAAGCCTTCATCTCCTTATTATCTGATTTATCCACAATTTTATCTTCAATTGGAATATAATTTATGAAGTGTTCACATTTCCCTCCACCAGATTCTGCCTCCGTGTGGTAAGTAATGAAATTGTGTTCCTGTTTAAATACTTGAAACTTTATATGAAACCATTCATGCATTTCTATTTCTTTTTTCCATTCTTCTGCTGATTTTAGAAAAGAATTTTTTTTATTATATGACTGAATCAGCAATCTTCCCAAATATTCTAAAAGCAATTTCCAGGTTTTATCTTGAATATTTCTTGGCTCTTTTTCTAGGATTCCCGCTTCTTTTAAGTGCCTATTTATTTTTTCAAAAACTGTTCCTTTATACTCTTTTATGCTTTTTTCTTTATAGTATGGATTCTTAATGTCAACCTTAGCTAAAATCTCATCTGATGAGACTAAATCTGATTTTCCATTCCACTGAATATCGCAAGGAAAAGATCTAGGGCTATTTTCATCGATAGTAATATCGATCCCTTCTTTAGGAATTTCGTATTGGATACCATTAATTGTTGTTTTACATCTGAAATATGTATCATATTCTGGATTTACAGTCCATGTGATCTTAATTTTTTTTTTGATATTTTCTCCTAACACTATATTTAAGATTTCAAATGATTTAATAGGATATACTCCTATAATAAAGGGTAAGGATAAAGAATTAAGATTATATCCCATAAATTCATTAATTACCTCAGTGGAGCTTTTTATTATTTTGGTCGTATCATCCCTAAATTCCTTTTTCATTATCTCTTTAAAGTCAAATTCACATTTATTTCCTAAATATGATGTTAACAAGTTAAAATAAATAAAATTTAAAGGATCTTTGCATTCTATTCGTTGTAATTGAAAAGTTGGTTTCATCAATTCTTTAAATTTTAAAAAATTGGATGGAAATTTAATGAAATATACAAATTCAAATTTAAATTCTGCAGAATTATATGTTAAAAGACTATCTTCTACTTTAAAGCCGCTAATTAATTTTTCTAATTCAATTATTTCTTCAAACAAAACAACCTCTTTATTGGGATAAGAGTATCTGGGTTTTTTAATTAAAGTTTGCTCGTTAGTAAAGTCAAATCTTATGTATATGATTTCCCAAAATGAATCACGAGCTAACGCAGTAATTCTTACTTGTATATTAGAATAACTTTCAAAAAGGTAATTATCTTTAAGTCGTTTAATATAAGTGACTAATTCCTTAAACCTTTGAAGTGGACAGATATTTCTATAAAAATCCCTACACTTATCCGTAATCTCATAAATCTTTAAATCTTGATAATAACGATAATCCTTACGAACATAATCAGGCAATCCAAAGGATATTTGGATATAACCTAGATCGTTTAATATATAAGCTAAAAAAAAAGATTTAAGTAAGTGTCTATTATAATAACTTCCTATAAACGATAAAAAAGTAGTATTAGGATTTTTAATTTCAACCTCGTTTCTTATTATAGTTTCAATTAATTTACAAAGGTTATTAGTATATTCTAGCTTACCAGTTAAATATTCTTCATAATACAAAATAGTTCTGAAACAAAGACCATTTTCTATAGTCATTCTTTTTTCTTTAAGTAAGTTAAAGCCACATTTTAAATCCCCCTCTAAGGATAAATCTTTTGGTTTAGGGATTTTATTTTCAAATAATAAATGTCTATCATTATGAGAAATACGATTAGATAAGGAGTCACAATATGCTTTAATTAATTTTAACTCCTCTTCTCTAAAATCCTCCTTTGAATATACTAATAATTTAGTAGGCAATTTATTTAACGGTTTAAAGATATCGAAATCCATAAGCATCTGATTTATAAATTATTCTCTTAATTCTAGACATTTCATTATTTTAATACTAATAGAAATATAAAAAAGAATCTATTAGGATGAGAATAAGTTATTTTCTTTACTACTTAAGGAAAAATTCTATAATTTGTAAAGAAAAAAAATCATAAACGTTTATGATTAAGTTAATTTTTACAACATAAATTTAATGACATATAACCGTAAGATAGTTAATATATAACTCTCCTTAGTAGCAAACATTTTTTTCGAGCTGTTTTTATAATTAGAGTACCATATTAAGGTAAAGATCTTTTAAATAGTTGTTTCAAATTTGAGCATCCTACCTGAAATATTTTTACCATCATATATACCTCCAGAGCTATTACATAGAGAAAGGGAGATATCACAATTCCAAAATTCTATTAAAAACTCGATTGAAGATGCAGATTTTAAACCTATAATTATCCAAGGAGAAAAAGGTGAAGGTAAAAGAGTTTTCGAGATTAAATCTGTGAAAAAATTTTTTGATATGTTGGAAAGTTGTGCTCTTTGCATTGATGGTCGAAATAACGATTCAAACATGTTGATGGATGAGTGTTTTAATTTTATTACAAATAAACTTTCCTTAAACCCAAGCTTGCTCCATAGAATTCCAGAGATTGAATTTTTACTTAATAATAGAAAAAAATACGCTTATTATGCATTAGTAGTCAATAATGTCGAAAAACTTAATTCAAATTTATTGAAAAAGATAGTTAAAAATTGCAAAAGGAATAAAATTTATTTTTTTGGGACATGTAACGGTAAATTAAAAAAAAACCTTAGAAGTATTTATGAATTTTGTCAAGATCCCTTTCAATTAAAACCATTCGGATACACAAAATTAATCGATATCGGCATTTTTTTTTGTGAGCAAGCAAATTTCAACCAAGTAAACTTAGAATATATAAAATATATTACTGCTCAATGTATTCAACATAAAGTTAATAACCCTGGAAGAATCAATAGCATTCTAAAAGAAACTTATCTCAAAATAAGCTGTCAAGGTTTATTTAATTATAACGTTTCACAAATCATTGGAAATTGTATTGATGATTTTATTTTTGATGAAATCTTTTTAAAAAACTTTTTTTTGGATTGCACAGAAGTATATAAAAAGTTTCTGAGAGACCTCACAGAAGAGTATAGCAAATTTCTTCATAACTTTATTTACAAAAAATTTGGTATAAGCTCAAGTGATCTAGTAAAAATTTATGAAGGTGCTTGCGATTATTTTGATAAAAAAAGAAATTATGATAATTTAAAAAAATTTTTAAATCTAATGGAAAAAAATTGCTTGTTTTGTAGCGAGAATAGAATTTTAGGAAAGGAACCTTATGAAAATGATATAATTTTTTTCACGATTGACTTATTTCAGTTTCAGAGCATAGTAAATAATCTAAATCTATCCGTTCCTTCTTATTCAAACAAATATACAAATTTGTATTCTTAATAATTTGCATTTAAAAATTAGATTGGTATTCATTCAATCAAATATTTAAAGGAATTTAAATATATATCAACTTTTATATCAGTAAAGGCCTCGATAAATCTTTTTTTATTAACGATATATTAATCTTTTAGAATTGATTAAATGTTAAATCATTAAGAGTTTTATTCTTGGTATCTCAAGCTGAATAAAATTCGAAAATTCGAAAGTTATTCTTCTAGTTTTTTAGGGCTATATTTTTTAATTTTTTCCCTTGTTTCAGAATTAAACTCATAATCTCCATCTCCAGTATTCAAGGATTTCTGATAGTAATCCAGAGCTTTTATAATATTTCCACTTCTTACTAGAAAATCTCCTTTAGAATCATATAGGTCGCTTAAGTATCTCAAATCATCTGTAAAAATTTCAATACATTTATCAATCAATTCCAAGGCTTCTTCATGTTTATCCATAAAAGAGAGTGCATATCCTCTTGCTTTTAAATTATATCTATTTACTTTATTATATTCTAAGCTTTTAGTAAGTTCATCAATTTCTCCATACCTTTTGAGGTTCAATAAACATTGTATATATCCTTCTAATGCGTAATCAAAGTTTTTATCGATTTCAAGAGATTTTCGAAAACACTCTAATGCTTTTTCAAAATCACCACAATCACGATAATATCCACCCATAATATTATTAGCAATCTTTTTTTCTTCTGGATTATTTGATAGTTCCAACACTTTCTTACATGCATATAAACAATCATCAAGTTTACCTTGCTTTTGTTTTAAAAAAGAGAGACCTACCCATGTATTAAAATGATCTTTGTTTAATTCTAAGCATTCTTGAAGTAATCTTTCAGCGTAATCTAAATCTCCTTCAGAGTCAATTTCTAAGTGAGCTAAATTTAATTTGGTCGATAAGTCATCAGGAAAGTAATGATTAAGCTTTTGATATATTTCCTTGGCAGACTCAAAATGTCCTAAATATGATTTGACTAGAGCCAATTTAAACCATATTTCAGGATGTTCGAAATTATTCTCTTCTGCTTTTTTTAATAATTTCGATGCTGCTTTAACATATTTTACATCATTTCTTCCATTTTCCTCAAAGTATTTTTGATTTAATCTTAATTTTATGTCTGCCAGAAAATATCTTGCATAAGTAAGTATGCTATCCTTATCATCTGGAAAATGGTTTATTAATTTATTTAATTCAACGTCTGTGAGCTTCAAATCATTTTTCGAATAATAACATAATGCTAAATGATATTGTGCTCTTTTCCAATATTCTGCTCTATTGTTATATGTGTATTTCTTGAAGAATTTAATAGCATTGTCAAAATCTTTAAGTTTATAGTAACAATACCCTAAACCTAGAATTGCACTCTGATTAGTATTGTCAATCTGAAGTACTTTTTCAAAAAAAACTATTGCATTATCAATATTATTTTGGTGGTAATGATAATCTGCTTGTCTTAAAATTGTATTCAAAGAAGTTGTAGATCTTGAGAACCTTGGTAAAGAATAGTCATCAGAAACGTAATATGGCTCTTTAACTTCTTCGCAATAATATATATCATCACTTTGCTCATTACAGAAATGTGGTTTTCTTACATTTATGATATTCTTTAATAATTTCATTGCTTCTTGAATATAATATAAATCTTCTTTTGGAGAAAAAGCTTTAAAAGTAGAATTAATAACAATATCATCCTTTTTTACTATTTTAGTAAGAAAATTCATTCCATTCTTAGCAAAACCGATAGGGATTGATCTATTTGTATTTTGTGGTATTATTGAGACGGATAATGAGGTTGAAAAACATCTCAGTGCATGTTTATAAGCATTATAATCTTCTCTATCTGCAAATGTCTGAGACATTTGGTGTAAGAGATTAATAATCTTTTTTTCAATAATTTCAACATCTACTCCACATGCAGATAGATCATTATCATAATAAAACACGTATTTCCAATATGGAATCAATTCTTCATTTAATTCCACTTCATTTTTTAAATAATCTTCCAATTTCCATGAATTTTTAAATTCTGAAATTTTATCATAAGCAGCGAAACTTCTTTCACTAACATTACTAGGGAAACTAAGATTAAACCATAAATCTATATCATCGCATTTCTCTAATGCAAAAATAAAACTAAACAAGGTCTCAATAATCTGAAATTTTAGAGAATGAACCTCGAACTTTAGTAAAGTTACGAATTTCCTTTTATAGTCTGGAATTGTGTCAATTCCGTCGATGTCAACAAATAATTCATCCCGTTTATTATAATTTTCAATCCTATCCTTTAGAAACTTATATTTTAATTCCCAATAATCTAAAAAGTAATCCTTATAAAAATTTTTAAAATCTTCACTCAATTTTATCACTATAAAATTCTGTTCTTAATTTTCTCTCATATATAATAGACTCGCTTGAACACCTGGCATTATTTAATATCAATCTATCAAACTTTTTGCCTTATATTATACTTTATCCATGATAATTATTTAAATTCTTATGTCTGATATAATTGATCAATATTAAATTGAAAAGTGTACGTAATTTTTGATTTTTAATTACTATATTTAAAGCAAAAATTCTAAACTCCAAATGCCTGAAAAACTATAAATAGATGGGTTACTATATGTATCTTGACAAAATAGGAACGCCAAACTCAAGCATCCATGAATACAATATGTACCATAATAAATTGCGAACTATGACTCCTGCTGCTACCTTGGATTTTTGTCTTTTGGTAGTGTGTAAACGCGCACTCTGATTTCGCCCTCCTCCCCCTATTTTGTTTCCGACCTTGGGTTTAGGTCTTGGTGGCAGGAGTCTTCCCTTTAAAAATAAGAAAAAAAGGTGGAATAAATGGGAAAAGGAAAAGGTAAGGGTAAGATGACCTCTAAAGCGGCAAGTAGGATTCAGTCTCATGCAGACCGAAGCGGAAAAAATCAAGGATTCAGGGCGAGAGCCCAACGTGCTGCTGCTAAAAATAAAAAATAACCTATTTTATTTTTTATCTTTTTTAAATTGATCTTTAGCTCCTTTTTTAATGTCTATAGATACTTTGTAATCTGAAAAATCGGGATGTAGACCTTCCATTGCTCTCTTTATGTCAGCTGCTTTATTTTCATGAGCTTTTGCCAAATCCTCGTTTTTTAGAGTATAATTTATTTCTACCAATGCTTTATGCAATATTATTCGCTTTTTATAATCTTCAAGACGATTTGCGATATATAATGCGCTATTATAATGTGTATTTGCTTTTATTGCATTCGTGGTAAACTGTTCGTTGCCTTTACTAATATGGTAATTTAAAATTTCTGAGATAATCTTTTCAACAATAAAACTAGAAATTTGATTGATTATGCTTACTATATTTAAAAGAATATGTATGACGTAATTTCTGTATAGTGGATATACAATTGCATATTTTCCCTCATTTACATTAAGATTAAAAACAAAATATCTATCTAATTTATCGCGATTACTATGTATTAATCCACCATAAGCGAAATCATTTAACATTTCTAAATTAGATTCAAATGAATAACTCTTATCTCGAAAACTTCGAATTATATTAACTTGGGGTTTAGAATTAAGAAAATTGTTTAAAGCTGTTCTCAACTTATTAAACAATATAGATTCATCACGAAATAATTGATATAATAAACCCGAGTCAGAATTAAAGTAGTTCTCATCTAAATATCTAAGGGAAAATTTATCAATATCCAAGAGAAATAAACGAAGGATGGCTACAAAGGATCTTAAGAATTCATCATTTTTATCTTCTAAATCACTTGTATCTATTTTAAATTGCTTTTTACTATTAAATTGAAGAGAGATTTGTGAGATGTTATTTCTATAGAAACTAAAAAATCTTGTTTTACGTAATTCTTCAATTCTCCTATAAAAGATCAATAAACTATCTACCAAATCTTCCTTAATATCCGAAAAACTCATTTGAATCTAATTGGACTTAATTATCTTTTTTATATAAATTATTAGAATGGATATATTAATCTTTTAAGTTGTCAGATTAACTATTAAATTGACCTTTTCTAATTCCTTTATATTTTGCAATAATTCGATCCAAAATATCTATTGCATAGGAACCAGAAACTTGATCATTTTTATCTATTATGTCTCTTAATCTACTAACTTGATACTCTAATAAGTTATCTTCATATTGTGATAACCAATTTGTATTGTTAATCGCATCAGAATAGTCCCAGGAGTTTTCTAATTTATCTAGAATTTTGTTAACAGTAATTTCTATTTCAATTGATTCTAAATATTTCTTAATATTTTCTGTCAATTCTATGTGTCCTTCTGGGTTATCCCTATAAATTATTGTCCTAATATGGCTAGTATCAAATGGTATTTTACTATCCTGAGATATTTGAATAACATATTTATTTTGTTCATGCGCTCTTCCTAACTCATAAAAAACATTAGCATTCTTTCCTGTTAAATCGGCAATGATAATATCCGCTCTTTTAATTGAATTTATTACATCTTCCATAATCGGGGTTGATCGGAAAATATCATCCGCTCGTGATATTCTATGTCCTAAATCCTCTAAGGGTTTTTTTATAAAGTCTTCGTATATTTTTGTTAAGTTATCCTTAAAAGGCATTAACATGAAAATTCTAAATTTATCTTTCATCTTGATTTTCTCTTGAAAATTTTTGGCTTTTCCTCTAATTAATAAAAGTAAATGGTAATTATTTAAATGCATAGAGAAAATGTGCTTCCTAATATACATCGCTAAAAGTCAAAAATTTAAAACCTATAACAAGTTCTACCAAGGAGTATCTTCTCCTAATAATCTTGGAGCAGCATTCATAAGAATCTCACAATCACAAAATCCTCCCAATTCTTGGCACTTTTCAAGAAACTTTTGCTGTTCGGCTTCTGATATTTGCATTAAACCGAGAATTTTCCTAGCATATGTATATTCACTTCCACCACACCTTGAATCTTTATACCCATAGCGACACCCTTCTGGTCCTGCTAACCTAAAGAGAAATACCTTAATCTGAAACCTAGTTAAGTTTATTCTTTTCCAGGGCTTCTCATTTTGTTCTGTATTTTTTGACATAGGAACGATAATTATATGAATTTTTTTCTGAAATAATTAAACTAAAACCTCTAATACCCTAATTATTTTAGTTTATTTAAAAGAAAAAAAATAAAAATCCTTATATTAATATAGATATTTTAAGTAGAAATGAATCATTCTAAGAAAAAGTTCAGTAGAAAGCAAGATTTTAAATCGATATCTAAACCAATCCAGTATGTTGATTACTCACTGGGATATCCGTTTAAGACGCGAATTTCATACGAATTTGGATTATATAAAGGCAAGAAAGCCGTTTGCTTTTTTATTGATGGAAATTTTGAAAGCTTAAGAATCATCCATAGAAAAAATCCTAAAGAATATTTTAAAATCTATAAGTTTGGTGGTCAAACACTTCACTCATCTCGACGACAACGAGAGAAATGTTTGGAATTAACGACTCGTGCTCTCTTTGAAAAATATGGTTTTAAAGTGAAATTGAAACCTAGATTAGGTCCTTATCATCCAGATATGCTAATAAAAAAGGATAAATTAAATATTTGCGTTGAACTTAAGGCATATCATGAATCTTATCTTTGTGGAGATTCTGAAATCTCTCAGGTAATGAAATATTTTCGAGAAATTAAAAATTTAAATTCGCCTTCAAAGATAATTTTAATAACATCTGGATCTCTTATTGACAGTCAAAATAGTTTTTTACAAAACCAGAAGAATGATCCAATTCAGTATGTAAATGCCTATTATAAAAAACTAATAATTCCTCGTTCTCAAATCAAATCTATAGAAGATTTTTCTGCTCGTGATATCTATAAACAAGCAGCAAAAAAGTTTAATAAAAATTATGGGAATGGATTTCCTCCAATGAAAGTTGTCTTTTTCAATAAAAATCATATACCTAATTTCCCATCTTGCCTATTTTCGAAAGAAAAGTATGATGTTTTATTAGTAGATTCAGATGACTTCTATGAATTATTAAAAAGAGCAAATCTCACAAAAGAAGCAAATAAATTTGATCTATTAAGAAAAAAGGATATGGAACGACTTTTGATCAATGGAAAGATTCTGAAAATGTAGTTCAAAAATTTGAATTTCAAATTAATTTTTCCTTTAAATATTTAGGTAGATATCAGATAATAAGTTTATTTAAGTTAAATAATGAATAAAGAATGGAACGATTGGGTAAAAGCTTCCTTTTGGTTATTGAACCTCTTGACTTTAATATGAAGAGAAATTCATACAACTATAAAGAGTTTGGATTTATAGTTGGAACTGAATCATCATGGTACCTCGGTAGCTTATTTAAGTTTTGCAGAGATTATCTAAAAGTCCGAATAGATTATTTAAAACCACGCATGCTCGATTCCTTAAAAAAAGAGATCCAGAAGAATATTGAACAGATTTTAAGGAAAGATATTAAGAATGATGAGGATTTTCTTCGATTAATTGGTGTATTTATCGATCTATCATATTATACCGCACACTCTCACGGTAAAACCACGCATTTAATTGTATTTACCATGAATATTGAATCCCAACTCCTATATTGTTGCTACGCGGGATCTAATAAATATGAAAATCCAGAAGAACTTTCAAGACAATTTTTTAAAAAAATAAAGACTCCCCGTCAAGAAAAAAATGACGGGTCTTGTTTTGAAATATATCAATTCTTAAATTAATCTTTTTTGATTCTTTTCCAAAATTCAACATAATTATTAATCCATTGCTCAATTTCGCGGATTATATTACTGTAATCAACTTCTTCTTTCCGCGTGAACCCATCTCTAGGATTTCCCGCAACTGCATTGTATCCTTTTCCATAATAATAGGATAACTGACAATTATGCGCTTTTGCCTTTTGCACGATATCTTTTGCTAATGTTAATAACCCATCATGGGCAAAATACACAGAACCGCAGGGTACAATTATTTCAGCGAATAATTCGGCTGCTTGAACCCAATTTGGATCTTGAAACTCGTTCATGGGTTCTTCCAATAATGCTCGAATTTTTTTCTCGATAAAGTTCTCAATAATCCCTTTAGTGTCACATTTCATATCATCTCCTGCCATGCTTTAAAATCACTTAGTAGTTTTAGTTGTTAGGGATTAAAAAAGATGAAGATATTTAAAAGAAAACTTTTTTAAGAGAATGTTGATATTGTAGTTTATACATTTTTGGCGAAATAATATGAAAGACCTAGATTATACTTTCAAAGTTCTATAGTATAACAATATCAAGATCACAAAATTATGTGATAAATTTTTAAAAAACCAAAAATCTAACTAAAAATTTAAACAAAAAAAAGACAATTAAAAAAATGAAAAAATTATGAAAACAAAAGAACAAATTGAAAAACGACGAAAATATAAATATGGAATAATTGCGATAGGATTAATCTTCTGCTTCGTTTTTAGTGGAATAGATCAGTTTGTAAATATTTTAACTGAAAATGATAAAGAAGAGAATATAAAATTTTTTGATCCACATGCATCAGATTATTTATATGTTGGAGATGTAAATCAAACAACTTATCCATTCAACGCGTATCATGAATCATATATAATCTGTGATATTCAAAATCGAGCTTTTACGAGTTTTGATCTCGATCAAGTAGAGTATGATGTTAGTTATGGATTAAATTATATTCCAATTGATTTCGGAAATGAACAACAGACTTATACTATAACTATATCTCAAGATGATGCTGATAACGATGTATTTAATTATCTTTTAGTTCAACCCTTAATTATTAAAGAAGATGTTATTGAGGTAAATAAAGATACATATACTGATATATCATTTGATGGAGGAGGAGAAATTTCTTTACTAACTTGTCCTTGTTTTGCTTACAATTGGTTAGATATAAAATTAGACGGACAAGTTATTAAGGGAACATATAGTACAGATCAATACGAAGAATTATCTTCAGTATTGTTTACAGCAGTATTTTATGAGGGTCCATATGTCCAGTATGATTTATATTTAGATTCATTTTCACATACTCTAAGTATAAAAGGTGATGGAACTCTTGATTATAAAATTATAACTGCTGACGATTGGGATAAAGATAAACTTGTTGACTCAAAAGAATTTCAAAAAAATCAGACTGATTCTCGATATAATCCAATAGTACCAAATGTATGGGGGATGTTTGAAAGAGGTAAATCTTTAATGGGAACACTTAGATATATTAATGAAACATGTCAATTTAATTTTTATATTTCAGAGACATATACGGGAATTAAATATTTTTCTATCTATTTATTAGCAGGAACAATTTCAGAACTTACAATTGATGATGATGATTTAACATTTAAAGAAAAAACATTTTCAACAGATTATTTAGGATTACCTAAATATATTTTTTACGGGAAATTAGAATCTGGATTTCATTCTGTAGATTATAAATCAATCCAAAGTGAAATTCCAATAGATATAATATTTCAAATAGATGGAAAAAATATCATAATTGAAAATAAAGATAGCGATTTAGATACTGATGCCGATTATTTAAAGAATTCTCAAGAAAGAGCTTTAGGAACTAGAATGAATGTTCCTGATTCAGATGCTGACGGAATTATAGATGGTTTCGACGCTTCACCTTTAGGAAGTATTACTTTAGACAAAGTTAATATGTATGAATTCGTAGTTCCTCATGATTCTCAAAAGAATTCTATGTTTACGATAACGATCAAAAGACCTCAAACTGATTATTATACTTCTGAAACAGAAATTTGGAATAACAAAATAGAAATTAAAACTGTACCGATTATTAGAATATTTGATAGTCATTCTTATACTAAATCTCAATTAGAAACAAGATGGGATAAAGAAATAGTAACTTATAATTTAGATGATAATAGTCCACCGAGTTTAGGAGATGTAATTCCTGATAATGATGAAGAAGATTTAGAAATGGATATTCTTATGCCTCAACCAAGTGGAGAATCATTTACATATAATTTCATTTATGGAATTACAAATGATGCAAAAGACGATAGTGTAATAGATATACGGTTTGATATAGTATGGGCAGTTTTTTCTTTTGAAGGTGTAGAAGGAGACCAAAATATTAATATTTTTCATTATTATGATTTTGTCGAAGATATAATTTTACAATCTTTCTCTTTAAGAGAAATTGGAAATGTAAATTATATTTTAGCCTCCCCAGATTCTAATGTTGAAAATGAGATCTTTTTTCAATTAATTCAGAACGAAGATTTAGGAAGTTTTACAGACTTTGGCGTTAATGATGATGTAGATGGTAGTGGAACTGTTGATTATCTTAGTCTTATTGATAGTTTACAAACAGATAGAGATACAAATCCAATTGCTAAAGATCAATATGGAATTATTACTGAGAATGAAGTGATTTATAATTCTTTTAATTATTCATCTCGTGATTTATTAGCAAAATATTTTATTAAACTTAATTGGGTTAATCCACGAGAATGGGTAAAACATACAGGAGATTATGAGGCTTTTGTAGCTTACTATTCGTGTAATGATGTTTTAGAAGAAGATGTAGAATTATTTGAATATAGAGATAATGTAGGAGAATATATAGAATGTTATACTAAAACATGGGATTTATATGGAGATTATAATGATTTATATGAACAAAGATTAGATATTACTAGATTTCCAATAAATATGGAGAGACTTACTTTTTCAGATGGTGAAGTTCTTAAATTTGATTATATTCAAGGATTGGGTATTCCTGAAAATCAAATCAAAACTTCTAACGGAGCTTTTCATGATAAATTAACTTTTACTAATATTACTATCATAGAAAAGCCAGATACTTCTGAAGGAATTCCTAATATTGGATTTGATTATGATAATGATGTAAAAAAAATATTATATGATGGAAGAACTTTAGAGATTGATGCCGGAAAATTAGTATTTTGTAAATATTCTTGGGATGTAAATAGTTTTTTTATAACATATTGGTATCCTGAAATATGGACAATTTTATATCTTAATCTGATTATCTTATCTGTAGGCTTTCAAGATTTCGATTGGGGGCTTCCAGCCGGTATTACTCCATGCGTTGTTGATCTAGCAGGAGAACTTAACTTAAACGTCGATGATCTTCTATCCTTTTTATCAGAGGATGTATTTGATTTCTTTACTTCACCTAATAGGAGAGTAATAGATTGTGTAAATGAATATAATGCTATACAAATAAATCCAGTTCATCGAGCCATTTTGAGAAGAAGACAGTTTAGTAAAGATTTGTCGGGTACTTTTCAATTTAGAACGTTCGAAGAGCATTTTGGATTAGGACTTGATTGGTTCGGAGATCCTGAAGTTGTAAGCATTTGGGACATAGAAAATTTGTGGGATGAACTATTTGATCACGGTCCTGATACTATATATGATTATGATATTATAAAGCAAAACATTAAACACTTAAGAACACTTAATAATTGGTTCGATGATATGAGTAATGTGGAGTTGTATGTGGGTCCAGATAATAATCCTAAATATGCATATGGAAATAATTATGTTTATATAACTCAAGAAGTTACGAATGATCTACTTGATATGGCTGGATTTCCTGATGATTTAAAAGATTTTGCTGGGTTTTTTATATACGCTGAATTACAACAAAGATGTAGAGAATTTTTTCCTAAGTTGTTGAAAGTTGTTGCTCGCACTTCAAAGTTTATAAGAATTCGAATTCAAAGAGAAATACTAGAATTAGAAATTAGATTAACTCGAGTAAAAGAATATTGGGCAACAACAGGTCTTAAAAAAGTGCAAAAAGGAGTTCTAGGAATTGGAATGGGTGTACTAAATATTCTTGTAGGATTTTTAGAAATATGTAATGTTGAAAAAACAGTTGATCCTACTTCAGCAGAGTTTATGCTAAGAATGATAAGTGGATATCTAAAAATATCTTTAGGAGTCGCTCTCATAGTTTCTGGAATTTTAATGTTAATTGAAGGAGCATATAATAGACATTATTATCAGGCAATAAGTAAAGGATTATCTGGAACTTCTAAGTACTTAGGTTATGCATTAATGTTATTTGGATATGCAATACTGATATATGATTGGGCTGTTGCTATATATGATATTTGGACTGATGGACATTGGATGATTGATAATCCTATATGGGCTATGTTTTATGAAACGGCAAAAGTTTTATCTGCAACTTTAATTCCTTATTTAATTGTGCAATTTAGTTCTTTGGGTGGATATTGGGGGTTACTTATTGGTTTAGCAATAGAATTTATTTGGTTTATAGGTGAATCAATATATAGACACTATAATCCACTTCCTCTTCCCGATTTTTCAGTAAGTGATAATCCTTCTGAAACTTATATAGAATTTCCAGAAGATAAGATAAGATCTCATGGAAGTTTAGAGGTAGGTGATGAAATAAGTTTTCATATAAAAGTTACAAATGAAGGAACAGGAAAGGCTTGGATGCATACTAGATTCGCTATTGAAGAAGAGAATGGATCACCAGAATGGAGTAATTATTTTGGAAAATGGACAGGTGATGGATACGCTCCATCAGAAACACAATCTTATGAAATATCAAGAACATTATCTGAAGTAAATGATCATTTAGAATTAAAAATTGATACAGAAATTGATGTAGAATACGATCAAAGAAGAAACATATACGATGAAATTATAGAACTATATCCAGATATTTATATATTAAAATCAAGTATATCAGAATTTTATCAAGATGTAACTATTGCTTCAAAGCCTAAATCCTATAGAGAACTTGAACTTGATTATAAAAAATATTGTAAAACTTATAATCATAAACAAATTGATGATGTAGTATCTAAATTAAAAAGTAGAAGTACTTATGATTTTCTTTATGATACTCCCCCCTATTGGCCCGGTGGTTGGTATCATGATCAGGATTTACAAGATATTTATTTTGAATTTCTACGTCCGAATGGAGACGATAAATTTGAGTGGGGTTTTAAAAATGGAACTCATGGATTTGATGATATAGACGATGATGTTTTATATCCCGAAGGACAGAGTATAGATCTTTATGGAATAGAATGGTGGAGTGATGATGATGGAGATGAAGTAATATTTGATTTTGAGACATTTGCAGGGTATGATGTTTCTAGAGTTGATGTATATATTTTCGGATTTGAATGGGGATCTGCAGGAAACACAGGTGTTGATATTTCGTTTGATGGAGGAACTAATTGGAAGGGAAATAAATATTATAATTTTCCAAATCCTTGGGGAGAATGGAAATCTTTATCTTGGATATTGGAGGAAACAGAAGATGATTTATCTGAATTCCAAGTAAAATTAATCGCTCCTACTGCCGGAGCTAATGACAGAGGATTTATAGAAGCTGTATATGCTAAAGTATTTTATGATAAAGATAATTATCCTTCTTATGGTGAAACTTGTTCTTCTTATGAAGGACATGATAACGTAATGAAAATTATGAATCTTGGTGAAGCAGGAATAATAGATTTTTATAACCCTTTAGGAGCTTCTATAACCAGTGGAAAGATTGAATTTTGGGTATTTACTAATATGTATACTTCAATACAAATTGACGAATTTTGTCGTATTTCAAATAATAGTGAAATATATTCATTAGATGCAAATGGAGATGATAACGAATATTTGTGGACGTTAGCAAAAAATGTTTGGAATCATATTAAGATTGATTTTTATTCAGGAGAATTTGATATTTATGTCAACGGATTAAAAGTTGGTGATAATATCAATAGATTATATCCGCTAGATGCTGATGAAATTAGTTTTATCTTTGAGAATATATTTGAGCATGAAAACGATGAAAAATTTTCATATGTTCTTACATATTTAGATAATATTGACTATTCTTGGGATAGTGGATATTATGAAGATCGAGGATCTTCATATAATTATGATTTAGATGATATAACTGAATATACCAATATCTATAATAATTTATTAATTGATACTGACATTGATTGCGATATGGATGAACTTGATAATATAGTTGAAATGAATACTGTAACTGATGTTGCTAGCTTCAATTTTAATTTAGATCTTGACGGAAATGATGGAACAGAAGATGTAGATATTTCATTAGATGTTGATGACTCTTTGTTTACGTTAAGTTCTTCATTATTAGAACAAGAATTAGATGATGCAATAGTTTTTACGGTTACAGCTATCGATTCAGATCAATTAGCTGGTGTATATTATGTTTCATTAGAATTATGTCTTACTACTGATGATACTATATTATTTTCAATGGACATTCCTTTTAGAATTCCAATTGTAGATAATTTAGTAATTTCACAAAATGGAGTTCTATTTGAAGAAGATGAATTTGAAGAAATATATACTTCAAATGAAGATTTTGAAAAAAGTACCGTCGGTCAAAATCCTGCAGGTTGGGTTACCATAGAATATAGTGGTCAAACAGTTAATGTAGTTCAAGAATCAGATGCTCATTCAAAAGTAGTTGAAATTTTTGACAATTATGGTTCTGGAGAAGTATCTATTACTGATGCAATTCCAGACGTAGAAACTGGAATTATAGATTTCTGGATTATGATTGAGGGATGTGCTGATAATTTTGTAATTAAATTGGATGATAATTATGCTGAAGCTGTTTGGATTGAACTTGATTTAGGAAAGATATATCGATTTGATGGATCTTATTATGAAATTGGAGAATATGAAATAAATACTTGGTATCATTTTATAATTAGTTTTGATTGTGATGATGGAGGAGATGGATCTAACGATTGGCATTTATGGATTGATGGAGAAAGCATAGATGAAGGAGAAGGATATGGATTTTATGGAGAACCTGAAGCTTTTGGTGAATTAACATTTTGGGGAAATGGTCTTTTTGTTCTTGGATATTCTGCATTTATTGATGCTGTTGGATATAGTTGGAATGATGACTATATTACTGGAGATAATTATTATCCTTCAACAATTTGTACTGAACATTATGGATCAACAACTCAAATTTCAAAAGGAGATGTAATTGTTGTTGAATTTTTAACTACTTCTCATGATGAGATTTTAATAGAATTTCGTGATGTCGGTCAAACTCCTGAGGTTCAAGGAACATATACTTTACTTCCAAAAGGAAATTTACATTTTGGAGCTCAAACAGAATATATTTTAATGAATGAATCGATTACTTTCGATAAGATTAGTTTTCTTTCTCAAAGATGTCGATATTTTGATGTTAAGAAAGTTACTATTCTTAATGCCGATACTTCGGTCGGAACATCATTCAATCCCATTGACTTTATGAATAATGGAAACATTCCGAAATTTGTCGAATTCTCATTTTTCGGAATCGAAATTGATGGTCAAGCGGGAGGATCAGCAGATCAAACTAAAAGTCCAACTGTAGCTGCAAGTGTTGATAGAGACGGAAAAGTTTCATGGGGTAATCCCGATTATATAAAAGTTGAAGATGATTCACGATCTAAAGCTGATAATATAGGGACTGATGACTATTCTGACTGGATTCGTGCAACAGATTTTGATTTTAGTATTCCTGAGGGATCGATCATAAACGGAATTGAAGTTGGATTTGATCGTAGAGGAATGGATACCTATATCAAAGATAGTTCCATAAAGTTGCGGACATCATCTGGACAAAAAGGTGATGATAAGGCGACAGGAACTTCTTGGGGAACTGATTATGGAGATGATTATGATATTTACGGCGGATCTTCTGATTTATGGGGAACCACTTGGACGGTTGAAGAAATAAACTCAGAAGGATTCGGGGTAGATCTATCAGCCTATAATGATAATAACTATTTTGTTAGAGATGCCTACGTTGATCATGTCTATATAAAAGTATATTATACATCACCTTCTTCGGATCCGGAACCCTACGAAAATCAATTTAATATTATTCAGCCGGGAGATACACTTGAGAAAAGCTTTGAACTTGAAACTCCTGATACATCTGTAAATAATCTCTTTTACCGAGAAATTAAATATAACATACGGGATGATCCTGTATATCGGACTTATATTGATAATCTTGATATTGATGAAATTCATATAGTTTTTCCAAATAATCAAACATCGATTTATGGGAAAAATTTTGGTTTAGATGATAAATTAGTTTTAGATATTGTTTCTGATATTTCTTTAGTGTCAACTGAATATTCTATCGATGATGGAACTCCTATTTCTATTACAGGAGATAAATATTTTCAATATATTGATATTCCTAAAACAGAAGGTGAGCATTCTATTCAAGTATTTGGAGAAGATGCTGAACAAACAGAATATGAATCCGATAAAATTTATTTTAATGTTGATTATCCAATTGATATTCATTATCCAACTGAATTTATTTCGGGTATTAGTAATACGTATCAATCAAAAGAAACATATAGTTTTGAAGATGATACTGTTGGAGGAAATCCCTCAGATTTAACAGTTGTTGAGGCTGGTGGAGAAGTTCAAATTGATGATATTAAAAATGGTAAAAGATTGATAGTTGAAATGATACGAGATTCTGCTGGAACAATTTCTGCACAACTTGATTTTGATGATGAAAACGGATATAATAAAGGAAAAACATCATTTGATATTCTTCTCGCAAACAATGATCGAATAGATATTACATTACTTGGAAGTGGAGCAAATGCAGAATTTCATATTGAAGATAATAATATATATTCTGGGTCATATTCTTCAAAGAATTTAATTGGTTTTAATGTTTGTCAAACTGGAGTTTGGTATACTATCCAATTATGTTTTGATAAAGATCAAGGAATTCACGTTATTATTAATAATGAAATGCTCACATCAGAACATTCAATTCAAACCTCAAATAGCATTACTAAATTTACAGGGATTAAATTCGAAAATAAAGATTATGCTCATAGTTGGATTGATAATATTCATGTATACGATCTTCAATCTGGACTACATGTTCAGTTTAGTGATTTTGCTATGGATGATTTAGAATATTCATTAGATTCAGGGTCAAGAGTTGATATTGATGGAAATTTTGTATTATCATATCCACAACCAGGAAATCATGACATAATTATTTATGGAGTTGATATCTTTAATGATGAATATTCTTCAGGAGAATTAGACTTTACAATTAAGCATGCTATTTCTAATCCAAAAAATACAACATATTCGATATTTGATACCGATCATTATCCTTCCTCTGACGGATTCGATAAAGAAGAAGTTGGAACGAGTGATACCGATATTAAATTTGTTAGTACAGGAAATATGGATACCTGTGAAATTGTTTCTGATAGTAGTTCAAGAAAAAATATCTTGAAATTAATTGGGAACGGTTGGGATTATATTCGAAGTGATTGGTCTGAAAATAAGGTAAGTGGAACCTATGAATTTTGGGTTAAACCTACTGTAACTAATAAACGTATTCGATGGATTGGATACTCTTTAGATGATTCTGATCATGGACCATTAGTTTATTTTAGAGAAGATGGAAAAATCTATTATTATACTAATGGATTTTATCAGGTAGGATCAGAAACTTATTCTGCAAATACTTGGTATCATATTAGAATAGACTTTGAATGCGGAGCTGGTGGATATAAGGGATTAGCTGCTGATAAATATTATCTTTGGATTGATGGAGCAAAATATGGTCCTTATAATTTTTATCAAAATGATAATCTTGATGATTTAGATACACTACATATAAGTAGTGGAGGAGACTCAGGAGCTAGAACCATGTATATTGATGCAGTAGGCTATTCATGGGATTCAAACTATGATCTTGGTGATAATTATTATTATAAAAACTATTATGAATTATCTTCAGATTTTGAAAGTGAAGAAATCGGAACAACTGGAACTAATATTGATTTCGTTGATTCAGTAATTGGAAACGCTGGAAACGTTGAAATAGTTGCATTTAATAGTGAATATAAGAAAGTTCTTTATGGATATGATGGAGCTGGTGTTAATTACAGAGGATTTAGGAATGATTTTTCTGGACAATCTTCTGGAACTGTAGAATATCATGTCAGACTTGGTGAAACTAATATTCCACATCAAATGAAATTAAGTGAATCAAGTGGGCATGATCTTGTTCTAAAATGGGATTCTGATGGAAATATGAAATATCTTGATAGTACCGGTTGGCATACGATAGAATCTTATAGTGCTAATACATGGTATCATGTTAGAATCGAGTTTGATTGCTCAGATGACTGGCATCTTTGGATTGATGGAACTTCTAAAGACAGTGGGTCGGGATATTCATTTAGAGGAACTCCAGATTCCTTAGTAGAATGGGAATTCAGTACGTATAATGTTGCAGGACAAGGAGATTATTGGATCGATTCAATTTGTTATTCTTGGGATGATTCAGAGTATGAAATCGGAGATAATAAGAAATATGAATTAAGATTACCATTATCATTTGAGTATGAAGATAAAATTTATAATTGGATTAAATATAGTTTGGATGGAGGAACGCAAACTGAAATTTCTCCAGGAACAACATCTATTCCAATGCCTTCAAACGGAACCCATAACATTCAAATGTTCTTTAATGATGGTACAACTCATGAATCTGAGAAAATATACTTTACTGTTGATAACCCGATTAAAATTGATACTATTGAACAACTAAAGACTTATTCAAATGGAGATCAAGGATATTATGCTTCAACTTATGGATTTTATGATGATACTATAGGAGAAATTCCTGATGATTGGGATGAAACTATAGGGAGTGGATGTTCAATAGAACTTGTTGAAAAAGTCGGAGATCATAAGAAGATATTATATTTGCATGATTTATCTTCTGTAACAAGATGTGAAATTAAAAATGATTTCTCAGCTTCTCAAGAATATGGAACTGTAGAATTTTGGGTACAAACATCTAATGCTAATAAGAGAACTGATATTAATTTAAGATCTTCAACTACAGAAAATATTAAAGTAAAAATAGATAATAATAATTTCTATGCTGGAACAACTCTTATCAGATCAGCTTCCGATTATACTTGGTATCATATTCGAATTGATTTCGAGTGTGGGAATGGTGAATATGAAAGTTTAGATCCTGATAAATTCTACGTATATATTATGCCTAAAGGAGAAAGTCAAACAAAATATGGAGCTTATAGTTTTAGTACTGGTGCTTCTACTCTAAGTAATATTTATATCGAAGGTGATGTTACAGATCAAATATATGCAACAAGTTTTGATGCTTTTGGATATTCTTGGGATGAAAGATATTCTATTGGATATAATAAGTATGAAGGAAAAATCTTAGGATTTTCTGCTGACGATAAATTCAACCCGTTTACATATTCTTTTGATGAAGGATCAGAACTTACTATTACACAAGATGAAACATTTATTATTCCATTATTATCAGGAACTCATTGCATTCAAATTTTTGGAATTCACGAAACATTCGTTGGAAAATTCAAATCTGATAAAATATATTTCAATAAATAAATGAAACGAAAAAACACGAAAAGAGAAAAATTAAATAGGTTAGCTACCTTCAACAGCTATTTTTTTATATTAAATATTGGTTTAATCTTGAATCATTTAGATTGAGAAAAACTAAAGAAATAGGAAGATAGTATGATCTTTAAACCAATTTAATAAGCTTTTTAGGACTAAAGATTTTCCAATTATCTTTTTTTATTTTAGCCACGAGTCTAGGGTAGTAGACTGAAATGAGTTTTCCATCCCGCGTTTCTGTTTTCAGGGTTGCCATCGCTTTAATGTAGCTTCGGGTACATTAAGCGTTTGTATCAAGAAGTGCCCAAGAGCTTAAAAAGAGTAAGGACAAAAGCACCAAACAGGCTAACATGATTTTGGTTTTTCTTTTTAAATTTAGCATATTTTCTTCCCTCTATTTATTTATGCTTAATTTTATTGTGGTAGATTTTTGTTCTAATTTTACAAATATGTAAACATCCTTTTTAAACTCTAGGGGCTGCTCCAAATTTCAAATTGTTCATAAATTTGTGTTCGATTTATATATATTTTTGAAATCGTGTTTTCCAAAAAAACAAAAATCTTTGATCAAGATCAAAGAATTTAAAATCTCGAACTTTAACCAAACCTGTAAAACTTTAAGCCTAATAAAATTATTTCATTTAAACTTAACCTTAGTTTTATGTATAGGCACTGGTACAAATTCTCATCGACTTTGATCAGAGAGGGGTGATCGATGAAATGGAATTTTTACTCATTTTTGCAAAAGTGCAAAAGTTTAATTTGTGAGGAGAACTTACCTAACTTCATTTTTCGATCGAGAGGATAAGATTTAAAAAGCACACTCCCCCCCAAATATTTCTTAAAACTAACTGGAAAATTTTTGCAAATTTAGAGAGGAAAGCCTCTCGATACCTTTAGTTCAATTTCTATATCTTATTTGGTGTTCTTTAATCTCTTTTACACCAAATGAACCTCTGTATATATCAATAAAAGGATAAATATATAAAAATTTAATAAATAGCCGTAATATTTAAAAAAGAAAAAATCATAAATATTAACTGACAAAAACATCAAAAATGTTCATTGGTTAATATAGTGTCATATAAAAATTTTATAGTTTTCAGTTTGTTTTTTTACTTTAAGTTTTGGTCTTACATAATTCTTTCTTTAAATAAAATTGATAGAAAGGAGATCTCACAGTTCTTCAATTATTATTCACTTAGAAGAACACTTTTTTAATAATTTAACTAAAAATTGTAAAAATTACAAATAATAAAAGAATCTAAATAAAAAATGAATAATTATAGAATAAAGCGTTTGGATACCAAATGTAAACGTTGGTTATCCAGAACGAAAAAAAGGAAAATAAAATACAGTATTGCTGCAACGTTACTTTTGATTATCTTAATATCTACGATTCAAAGTACACCAATTACATCTATAGATTTTAAAATAAAAAACTTCGCAATATTAGATCAAGATGATGAATTTCGTACAGATAACCCTATTATCTTTCATTGGGATATTACAGGAGTTCCAAATCAAGCATCGTTAATTCTTGGAGATGGAATTGTTATTGATATTAAAGATAAGGGCGGAAACAATAATGGATGGTGGTCAGGTGAGCTTTCACATGCTTATGTATTGCAAGGGCGTTATACTCCTATACTAAAAGTCTGGGATAACAGGGGGCATTCATATACTAAAACCTTAGATATTATAATACAAAACACGCCTCCTTTATTTAATATTGCCATTGATGGAAAAATACGTTCGAATGATAATAGATTAAAGACCGCTGCATTTGATTATGAAGCCTATGAAGATGAAGAAGTATTAATTTCAGTTGAAGGTTGTAGTACACCTAATCAGAGTTTAACCTATATATTCAACCTTGCTGATGCAGAAATAAAAACTACAGAAAACCTTACAACTTATTCATGGAAAAATGCTGGAATTTATCCAGTAACTATAACTGTAATAGGCCCTACAAATGAACTAAGTAAAGAAACTGTATATATTAAAATTAAAAATAAACCTCCTATTGCTTGGTTTTCAATCGATAATGATAATCACATTGGAATTGGTAAAGAAATCAAATTTAGCGCGGACTCAAGCATAGACACTCCCTCTGACCTAAACTCTTTACGATATATATGGGATTGGGGGGATAATTCATTTGATTGGGGCAAATATACTACTCATACATACTTTAAATCAGGGATTTATAATATTACTCTCACAGTAAAAGATGATGATGGCGCTATAAATTCATTTTCGAAAATTATTGAGTTAAATAATACTTTACCACACATAGATTTTATTGATTCTAATATAACCCATATAATTAATGAGGGTGAACCATATTTATTCACAGCAAAAGCCACAGATGATAGTGTTGATGTAATTCAGTTATTATATTATTGGAATTTTGATTCTGCTAATTTTGATCCATTAGTTCTTGATGGGTTTGAGCAGGGCGGATATTTGAATAAACATATTTTTACCGATGATTATCAAGGTCATATTTCCGTAGCAGTTTTGGATCCTTCTGGAGAGTATAGTGTTGCTAATACTAATGTAGAAGTTTTGAATGTTGCTCCCCAGGTAAGTATATATGATCCAAAGATCCCAGCGAATGTAACATTTCAAGTAGTTAGAAATGATTCTTCTGTGCCTGCAGCTTTCATTTTCCAAATGGTAGGCAATAATAAATCAATAACTAAAACAACACTAGATTTTATTAATTCGACTGAAAACATGATAGAAATAGCTGATCTCCCATTCGATTTCTCTCTATTGAAAAATTGGGAAATTATGGTTAATTCAACTGAAGTGCTTACGAATAATTCTTGGTATCAAGTATTTGCCAAATTGGCTTTTTTCGATGGTCAAGAATTAACTTTAGAAAGTCCTCGGCTATTTGGTGATGATTATGGATACTGGCAGGAGAGTATATCCTCTTACTTTTATAATCTTGAGGATTTTTCTTTTTGCTATCCGATTACCTTAAATTCGCAACTATATGACCCTTCAAACGATGATGTGCAATATTCTCTACAATATATTGAAAATAAAATGCTTGAAATTACCTGTAGAAACGCTCTTCCTATAACCAGCGCATTTATAATCGATGACATTCAATATAATATAGATATATTTGAACAAGATTTAATAAAATTCGCTAATATAACCGCAGAAAAGCTGGTCTATTCAAATCTATTTGAAAATAACTCATTCCCTTTTAAAAAAGAATTAACCCATGAGATCTATCCCTTAATCGACATTTCTGAAATTTTAGAGAATGTACTAAAATTAAAAAAACTAGATATAATTCGTTGTCTTAACTCTAATAACTTTATAGAAGCAGAAATTATAGATGATGATTTAGGACAAAATCAACTACGTGTTTCTTTTAATACCACAAAAGATATTGAGTTTTCCGATTTAATTCCAAGAATTAACTCCTCTATTGATCTAGATTCTGAACCAGTTGCTTATGGGTATATTAAATCCTTTTTACCCACGGCGTATGAAGGAGAACGGGTTAAATTAATATCACGCGTGGATAAGAGCCTTAATGGATTAAAATTCATGTGGGATTTTGGTGATGGATATATAGCATATACTCCGCATACACAACACGCATGGCAACACGCAGGAGTATACAACATTACTCTCACGATTGCGGATGCATTCGGCAATATCCATAGGGATGTAAAAAATATTACCATCCTTTCAAAAGTTCCCGAAATCCTTGGACCATTTGCTTTTCAGGGATTAGAGGGACAAGCATTAACCCTTGATATGGAAATTTATGATAGTGAATCTGATGAGCCATTTTTAAAGTATTTCTGGTATGATGAGACAAATGGACTAATTTCTACAGAAAAGTGCCCAACAATGGTCTTGGATGATGGTGAGTATATTTACACTTTAGTTGTTGAAGATCCTTCTGGTTATACTTCTTCCCAAGAGGTTAAAATTGTGATCCATGCCCTCTCCCCAGAAGTACTCGTATCAAGCTATATGTACTATGGAGTTGCCGGAGAGATTGGCTCAAGTAGTGATGATGGAAAACTTTTATTGCGAGCATACGGAACAGATTCAATATTTGACAACAGCGAGTTAATATATCACTGGATTATAAGGGATGGAACTAGAATTCATAATTGGTATGATTATGATCCGGGTTCTTGTTCTGAAGTGTTTTTTAAATGTACGAGAACTACAGTTTACCTTGGAGAAGTCCATGTGATTGACCCTGAAGGGAATGAGAAGATGGCTATATTTGAAATCCATTCGACCGTAGATTCCTCATTAGATGGGATATCAGATGAAACGGAGTTTATAATTAAAGGCTCTACCAGTGATGCTGATGGAGATGGTCTTACTGATAGTTATGAGCAGACAGTCTCAAATACCAGCTATCTGGATCCTGATACTGATGGTGATGGACTTTGGGATGGGTATAATGTCAACGAAACTAAGGGAGAACTGTCAATGAATACAGATCCGTTAGATTGGGATACTGATAATGATTTCCTGTCTGATGGAACAGAAATTTATGGTTGGAATATAACGGTGGTATATTTTGAAAACTCTTCTACCTTCCATATTGATAGTGATGCTCTCTCCAATGATACTGATAGCGATGGGTTGCCAGATTATGATGAATATTATAAAGGGGCGCATTCCAGACAATCAGATACTGATAATGATAATCTTGCTGATAATATAGATCCGTTTGTTTCAAAATGGGACGGGGATGAAGATTTACTCAGCGATTATGATGAGATACTAATTGGAACAAATTACAATAACACCGATACAGATTCAGATGGACTAAAGGATGGAGAGGAAGTCTATGGATGGGGAATTGGTTTTTATACGAATCCCCTTGACGCAGATACTGATCATGATTTTGTAAGTGATTCTGCGGAAATTCAAAGATACTTCTATAATTTTAAAGATGAAGGCTTTGATGATCTCGATAAAAAGGTGAACTTGACAAGTCCTGTTACGATTCATTTCCCCCATAATTTTGAGCAAGCAAGTGCAGCCCAAATTAGTTTTGGAATTTCCTTTGGAGAATTTGGCGAATTTAACTCTACAAGCTCTTATGGGGTAGCTAATGAAAGTGTGTACGATATTTCGATTATTATTACAAAAAAAGATGATGGAATTGTTCTTGCAAACTTTAGTACGAACTCGACAAGGTATTTTTCCCAAGTCATTGACATTTCGGATGTCATGAATAACGATACGCTCAACTACAACTATTATGGTGATTATGAAATCGCTATCGGATATCCTTTGAACTCAACAACTCCAGGTGATTATTATGGTACATATTTTGGTCCCGATTTCGAATTTCCAGAGTCCGAGGACTGGATAAATTGTACTGGGACTGGTTGCCACCTTCATGAACTGGCTTGGGCAAACGGTCATAGGGATGTTTTGATATTAAATGATACGGATGGTGTTCAATCACAACGCGCATACATGCAATATGATGATGGGCAATATAAAGGGCATGGCACGGCGTTATTCTATTTTATGATAACAGGACACTTATCTTCCTATGGTGCAACTTATATTTTTGATGGATGTCGAAAAGTCTATCCATACGGTGCGTTTTACTTTGCTCTTGATAACGGGAAATGGAAGTGTAAAGATGGGAATGATTGGATTGTTGTACCGAACATCCCAGATCCGGAATTGGATCAGTGGTACGCCGTCCAGATTGATTGGTGTCGAGATTCTACCGCATGGAAGGGGCTTA